>CALXBW010000007.1 GCA_944386645.1 uncultured Clostridia bacterium
GTAAAAGTAGTATTTAAAGTTATAGAACCAAATACATCGGATAAGACATTAATAAATACAGCAGAAATAAATGAAGATTATAATGAGTATGATAAACCGGACATTGATTCAACACCAGGAAATGGAACAGAAGGAGAAGATGACATAGATAAAGAATATGTGGTAGTAAAATATTTTGATTTAGCATTAAGAAAGTTTATAACAGGATTAAATGACATAAAAACTGATTCAAGAGTACCACAAATAACAATTGATAATAGTACAAGAAAAATAACATATAATCATACAAAAGATCCCGTAATAACATCAAATGGAGATTTAGTAGAATATACAATAAGAATATATAATGAAGGAAGTATAGCAGGATATGCAGAAAGTATAAAAGATGATATACCAGAAGGATTAGAGTTTGTAGAAGATAATGAAATAAATAAACAATATGGATGGGTAAAGACAGGAAATAGTATAACAACAGATTATTTATCAAAAGAAAAAGGTGAAGACAATATAATAAATGCATTTGGAGGAACAGTAGATACATTATATTATAAAGATGTAAAAGTAGTATTTAAAGTAATAGAACCAAACACATCAGATAGAACATTAATAAATACAGCAGAAATAAATGATGATAGCGATGAAAATGGAAATGAAGTAGATGATGTAGATTCTGTGCCAGGAAATGGGCTAGACGGAGAAGATGATATAGATAAAGAATATGTGGTAGTAAGATATTTTGACTTGGCACTAAGAAAATTCATAACAGGAGTAAATGGTACAAATACAGATTCAAGAGTACCACAAGTAGTTGTGAATGAAGATACAGGGGAAATAACATATAATCATACAAAAGACCCAGTAGTAACATCAAATGGAGATTTAGTAGAATATACAATAAGAGTATATAATGAAGGAACAGTATCAGGATATGCAGAAAGTATAAAAGATGATATACCAGAAGGATTAGAGTTTGTAGAAGATAATGAAATAAATAAGCAGTATGGATGGGTAAAGACAGGAAATAGCATAACAACAGATTATCTATCAAAAGATAGAGATGTAAATAATATAATATCGGCATTTGATAGAGACAGCATGCAAGAACCAGTATATAAAGATGTAAAGGTAGTATTTAGAGTAATAGAACCAAATACATCAGATAGAACATTAATAAATACAGCAGAAATAAATGAAGATAGCAATGAGTATGATATGCCAGATGTAGATTCTGTGCCAGGAAATGGGCTAGACGGGGAAGATGATATAGATAAAGAATATGTAGTAGTAAGATATTTTGATTTATCATTAAGAAAATTCATAACTGGAGTAAACGGAGAGACAACAGATGCAAGAGTACCACAAGTAATTGTAAATGAAGATACAGGAGAAATAACATATAATCATACAAAAGAACCAGTAATAACAACAAATGGAGATTTAGTAGAATATACAATAAGAGTATATAATGAAGGAACAGTGGCAGGATATGCAGAAAGTATAAAAGATGATATCCCAGAGGGATTAGAGTTTGTAGAAGATAACAAAACAAACATAGAATATGGATGGGTAAAGACAGGAGATAGTATAACAACAGATTATCTATCAAAAGATAGAGATGTAAATAATATAATACCGGCATTTGATAGAGACAGCATGCAAAAACCAGAATATAAAGAAGTAAAAGTAGTATTCAAAGTAATAGAACCAAATACATCAGATAGAACATTAATAAATACAGCAGAAATAAATGAAGATAGCAATGAGTATGATATGCCAGATGTAGATTCTGTGCCAGGAAATGGGCTAGACGGGGAAGATGATATAGATAAAGAATATGTAGTAGTAAGATATTTTGATTTGGCATTAAGAAAATTTATCACACAGCTAAATGATGAAGAAATAACAAATAGGGTACCACAAGTAGTAATAGATGAAGAAGGAAAAATAACATATAATCATACAAAGGAACCAGTATTAGTAGCAAATTCAGATATTGTCGTATATACAATAAGAGTATATAACGAAGGAAGTATAGCAGGATATGCAGAAAGTATAAAAGATGATATTCCACAAGGATTAGAATTTGTAGAAGATAATGAAATAAATATAGAATATGGATGGGTAAAGACAGGAGATAGTATCACAACAGATTATCTATCAGAAGATAGAGATGTAAATAATATAATACAAGCATTTGACAGAGATACAATGACAGAACCAGCATATAAAGAAGTAAAAGTAGTATTTAGAGTAACAGAAGAAATGTTACCATCAGATAGGATATTAATAAATACGGCAGAGATAAATGAAGATGGTAATGAATATAATACACCAGATGAAGATTCTGTACCAGGAAATGGAATAGAAGGAGAAGACGATATAGACAAAGAATATGTGAGAGTACAATATTTTGATTTATCACTATTAAAATGGGTAAATAAAGTAATAATAACAGAAAATGGTGTAACAACTGAGCAAGATACAGGACATACAGGATTAGAACAACCAGAACCAGTTGTAAAAGTAGATTTAGATAGAAAGAATTTAGATAATATAACAGTAAAATTTGAATATACAATAAAAATAACAAATGAAGGACAAATAGCAGGATATGCAAAAGAGATAAGTGATTACATCCCAGAAGGATTAGAATTTTTACAAGAAGATAATCCAAACTGGACAGTAGAAGGAGACAAGATCATAACAAGACAGTTAGAAAATACATTATTACAACCAGGAGAGACAGCAGAAGTAAAGGTAATATTAACATGGAAAAAAGATCCAGATAATATGGGAGTAAAAATAAATATAGCAGAAATAAGTGAAGACTATAATGAAAAAGGAGCACATGATATAGATTCAACACCAGATAATCAAGTAGAAGGAGAAGATGATATAGATGATGCACCAGTGGCACTATCAATAAAGACAGGACAAAATAGAATATATTTTACATTAATAGGAATAATATTAGTAACAATAGCTGGTGGAATTGTATTAATTAAAAGATATGTTTTATAGAATAAAAAGATGACTGATAAAAAAATGAAGTAAGTATAAATTATTAGACAAAAAAGTGATATGAACCCAAAATGTTAGACAAAACATGTAGGGTTCATTTTATGTCTAAATATTTAGATGAATTTAAATTAATATTATTTAAAAATTTATTTACAATAAAAATTGCTTATGTTATAATTTTTTAATGTATTAGAGGTGATAAATGTGAACCAAATTTTGTATATAGATAAAAGTAAAAGAAAAAAAACAGTAGAAATAAAAAAAGTTATAAAGTTTTTTGGTATTTCACTTATAGCTTTTGGTGTAGTTATGATTGGCCATGGAACATATGCAAAAATAAAAAATTTAGAATATGAAAAAACTATGATGAATGCAGTTCCTGTTGCAAGTATAGAAAAAAGTGGACAAAATTTAGTAATAAAGGTAAATCATTCAAAGGCTATTGATAAAATAGAGTATAATTGGAATGGCGAACCAAATAAGGTAATAAATGGAAATAACAGAAATAATATAGAAGAAACTGTAGAATTACCAGCAGGAAATAATATATTTAATTTAGTGATTACAGATATAGCGGGTAAAACTACAACATATAATAAGGAATTTTCTGTTGAAAGTGGTAGAGATATAACAAAACCAAACATCACTTTAAGTATAGAAGGAAATTATATAAGAATTACAGCTACAGATGAAACAGCACTTTCATATGTAACATATAGATGGAATGACGAAGAAGAAAAACAGTTAACACCAGATGGAGTAGATAATGCGAAAATAGAAGAAAGTATAGAGATATTAAAAGGACAAAACAAATTGACAGTAATAGCTGTTGACTCAAGCAATAATACTTCTACAAAAGAAGAAACTTTTGAAGGAAGGGTGAAACCAACAGTTGAAGTATATGTAGATGGTGATAGTTTCTTAATTATTGCAAAAAGTGAGGCTAAAATACAAAAAATTGATTATAATTTAAATGGGCAAGATTATAGTGTACAATATGAACCTAGTGAAGTAATGCAATATCGTCAACAAATAGCTGAGGGATATAATAAGATTCAAGTAAAGGCTTATAGTACAGAAGGTACTATAGGTGAATATGAAGGTGAATATACGTATACTCCTCAAAATCAATAATAAATAGGAGATATAAAATGATACAAGATATTTTTATAGTAGAAAATGAAGAAAGTGAACTAAAATTATTAAAGGAATTATTTAAAGCAGAGAAAAATTTTAGATTTAAAAATGTTAAGACATCAGAATTAGAATTAGCATTAAATAGTATACCTTCAGTTATAATAATTAATGAAGATAGAATTGATGTTGATATTTTAGAAATTTGCGATAAAATTCGTAGCGATGATGATAATACTATTACTCCAGTAATAGTATGTTCATCTAATATAGAAAAACAACATGTATTAGATGTTTTAAATAAATCAATTGAATATTATATAAAAAAGCCAATAGATACAGATATGCTATATTATACAATTAAAAATATTACAAGATTAATGTATATGAATAGAAGAGTAAGTCCGTTAACTGGTTTACCAGGAAATGTGCAGATACATGCAGAACTGAAAAAAAGATTATTAAATGGAGATGACTTTGCTGTTTTGTATTTTGACCTTGATAATTTTAAAGCATATAATGATATTTATGGTTTTGTAAAAGGAGATGAAATAATAAAATTTACAGCTAGAACTATTTTAAATTCTATACATAAAATATCTTGTGCTAATAGTTTTGTAGGGCATATTGGTGGAGATGATTTTGTAGGAATAGTAAGTTTAGCATGTAACTTTGAAGAGATATGCCAAGATATTATTGCTAATTTTGATGTACAAGTTTTACAGTATTTTAACGATCTAGATAAGGAACGAGGATATATAGAAGTAGCAAATAGAAGAAATGTGATTGAACAATTTCCATTGACTTCAATTTCAATAGGTGTAGTAGTTGTTACTAAGGGAAGGTTCAATAATATATTAGAGATTGGTGAAATAGGTGCACAAGTTAAACATTTAGCTAAGATAACACCAGGTAGTGCTTATGCTATAAATAGAAGAAAGGTATAATTCTTTCTTCTATTTATTAATTTCTGAGTTTTATAGAGATTATATATTTAAATTAAAATAGCTAAAGTTTGATATAATTAAATATGTATAAAAAGCTGCTATAATCCCATGAAGAAGTTTGCCTATTATATATGGCTTTATAGATATATGGCTTTTAGATGTAATACTTAGAACTTGTAACATTACAGATATTCCGCCAAAACCTAATAAAAAAGCACATATTATAATAGTAGTACTTATAGTTTTTGTAGGAATACTACAAATATATTGTATACCATTTGTTAATTCGATTAGACCAGTATAAATACCTTGTAAAAAACTATTGTCAAGACCAAAAAAGTTAAAAAATGGAGATGTCATATTTATAAGTATGTTATATAAATTACTATTATTGAGCATGGAATTAATAACTGAAAATAGTACAACAAAACCACCAATCATAACAACAGTATTTGTGGCACTTTTAATACTTTCACCAATAACATCACCTAAATTATTAAAAGTTACTCTTGGCTTTGATTTTGTTTCATATCTAGTATAAGAATCTTTTTCTTTTTTATATTTCCAAAATCTAAAAATAATTCCAACTGTTATACATGCTAAAATATGTGTGAATAGTAAAAGAAATCCTATAGATGTATCAAATAATAAACTAGTTCCAACAGTGCCTATAATAAAAAGTGGACCAGAATTATTTGTAAATGCTATTAATCGTTCACATTCAGTTTTAGTACAAATATTATTTTCTTTTAGATTAGAAACTATTTTGGCTCCAGTAGGATATCCGCTAATAATTCCCATTAAAAATGCAAAAGCACCTTCACCAGGAACATTAAATAAAGGACGCATAATATTATTTAAGAATCTTCCAATATAGTAAATAATATTTGTGTAACTTAATAATTCAGTTGCTATAAAAAATGGCAAAAGAGATGGAAGAACTGAATTTAACCATAAATTAATACCCTTTTTAGCGGCTTCTAAATTTGAACCAGAAAATATTATTAATAATATAGTAAAGCAAATAAACAAAAAAGGTATTATAATTTTTTTGGTATTTATAAATAGAAACTTAAATTTAGACGAAAGCATTTAAATCACCTTACAATATTATAATAGCTAAAATTTTTTTTATGATAATAATGGAAAAAATATTGTGTTATATGTAAAAATATGATAAAATTGTTAACGTTATAGTAAATGGATATATTTATAAAAATCCTTACTCATATAAAAGTATGGGTTATAAGCCAAAGGGAGGTGTAGTAATGAATAAATACGAAAGTGTTATCATTATTAATCCAACATTAGAAGAACAAACTATTAAATCTTTAATAGCTAAATTTTCAGATTTGATTAATAGTGATGGAAAATTAGAGAAAGTTGATGAGCTAGGTAAAAAAAGATTAGCATATGAAGTAAAGAAAAATACAGAAGGATATTATATTGTATTTAATTTCGAGGCTAATCCAGAATTTATAGCTGAACTAGAGAGAATATATAGAATAACAGATGAAGTTATAAAATTTATAGTTGTTAAGAAGGATGAATAACCTAATAGAAAGGTGAAATGTATGAATAAAGTAATATTAATGGGTCGTTTAACAAGAGATCCAGAGGTGAGATATACTCAAACAAACAATACTTTAGTAGCTTCATTTAGTCTTGCGGTTAATAGAAGATTTGTAAGACAAGGCGAAGAAAGACAAGCAGATTTTATAAATATTGTAGCATGGAGTAAATTAGGTGAGTTTTGTAGTAAATACTTTAAAAAAGGACAACAAGTTGGAATTATAGGCAGAATTCAAACAAGAACATGGGATGACGACAATGGAGTAAAACACTATGTTACAGAAGTAATAGCTGAAGAAGCTTATTTTGCTGATAGCAAAAAAGATGGAGAATCATCATCAAATAGTTTTGAAAACACTTTTGGAACAACAGTTTCTAATGCAACTCCAGAATTTACAGTTGCATCAGATGATGATTTACCATTCTAGTGATAGATAGGGGGGATATAAAAATGTCAGACAAAAAACAAAATAATAGAAAAAATAGAAATAATAATAATGATGACGATTACAATCCAAGATTTAGAAAAATAAGAAAAAAAGTTTGTCCATTATGTAGTGATAAAAATCTTGTATTAGATTATAAAAATGGAGAGCAATTAAGAAAATTTATTAGTGATAAAGGTAAGATATTACCAAGAAGAGCAACAGGAGCTTGTGCAAAACATCAAAGAACAATAACATTAGCAGTAAAAAGAGCAAGACATATAGCTGTATTACCATTTACACAAAATTAATACATATAAATAAAATAGCTGTAAGTATTGAAAAATCAATATTTATAGCTATTTTTAACAAATATATAAATTTCTTAATCTTATTTTATAAGATAATTTCCTATTAAATTAAGAAAGCTTACGAATGTACCGTAAGTTTTCTTAATTTTTCAATTATATATTTTAATAATACATAATTATTTTTATTGGATTCTTCAAAAAGAATAACTCTTAAAATGAGCATATCTTTTTGACTCATTTGTTTAACTAAATTTTTATTTGCTCTAAACCGAAAATATAATTCATATATATTTTCAGAATTATATTTTGTTAATTTTTTTAAAACTTTAATTAATTCTAATTTAAGATTATTCATAAAGATTCCTCCTATTAAATAAGCTGTATATATTATACAATATTTTCAAAATTATGTCAATCTGTTTTTTATTGTAATGTAATTTTCTGTTAAAGAATCAATTATATCTGCATCATTAATTTCTTCTAATAAAAGAGTTGTTTTTAAAACTTTACTTATTCCTTTATGTTTGGGAAATTTAGATTCTAATATATTTAATAAATCTAACATTGTTTCATTATTATTTAGTTGAATATTATTTTTTATTAGATAATCTTTAATCATAGAGTAATATTCTTTATTTAAAACATCTATAATAGCATTATAATTTCTTTCTTTTAATAATCTATCAATTAATACTTTATCTATCATAATAAGTTTCCTCCCTCGTTTTTTTAATATTATTAGTTCTATCATAAAAATAATTTAAAATGTTGTAAGTGTTTTCATCTTTTATATTTACACGTTTAAAATTTCTAATCATTTGAGTTTGAGTAGGTGTTAATTTATAGTGAAAGTATTCTGGAAATGGAGCTTTATCTGGGCATTCTAATAATTTAATGTTATATTTTTGTTCATATTCATCAATAAGGAGTTTATTTGAATGAACTTTAAATACTGTATTATATCCTGGTAAAGAAACCATAAAATCTGAATTATAATTTTTACATTTTGAATCTTTATCAATAGATTTCTGCAATGAAAAATTTTTATTTTTAGAATATTCATTAATTAATAATTCTATATTATGTGCTTTTATTTCATACAAGTTAACAGAACTTTCTGCACATGCTAAATATTTAAATAGACTATCAGGTGTAATATTATATTTTTGAGTCTCTTCATAATTACTTATAAATTTTTTTAAATCTTTATATGAATCACAATTTTCTAATCCTTCTCTTTTTTCTACATCGCCATATATATAACCTGAATAATCATCCATAAAATTAGAATATAAGTCGGGATTTTCTTCATGTAATAGTAATTTATCTCTTAATTTTTCATATATTTTACCACATATTTGAGCATGATAATTGTTGTTTTTATTTTTACAGCTTTCAGATATAATATTTCTTTTTATAATATCAGCAATTTTGGCTAACCTACTAGTCCAAAGCATATTTTTTGAATATATTTCAGGTACGGAATTATAACTTACATTAAACTCTCTATCTATTGTTTTTTGATCTACAATAAATGGATTTTGAAAGTCATTTATTTTATGAGAAAAATTTTTAAAATATTCATTATTATTAGTGACGAATTTTTCAGTTAATTTTGTTTGTTTTAACAAATTATTACGCATATTATTAAATATTTTTTGAGAAAGTTGTTTTTTTCTATCAGGGTTATCGGTTTTATCTATTTCTTTATCATATGCTAATAAAGCAGAACTATTATCTAAAAAGATACAACTTAAATACATATCTATATCTTTTTTATCTATATTCAATTCTTTAATATCTTTATTAAATTTCTTGCTTTCAGAAATATCATTAATTAATTCTTTATACAAATGTTTTTGTTTTGATGAATTAACATAATACTTAGAATTTATCATAGGTATCACTTCTTTCTTAAACATATATAATATATTATAACACAAAATGACAATAAAACCAAATACTGTACTTTCTTTATACAAATAGAAACATTTGTATAAAAAATATATTTTATGTAGAAAATTGTTTTAAAACTTATATTTTTATACGTAATAGTTGAGATTTGAAGGAAAATGAAGTACGAAAAATGCAATAATTTCCATAAAAATATTTACATATTTATCCATCATATATATAATTAGAAAAAACGGAGGGGAAATATGGAAAATAGAATTATAACATTACCAATAAAATCATATAGTGAGCAACTTATAGGGACATTAATTGTACCAAGTATTGCAGAAGTTATGAGGCATAAATTAGATACAGAGGCAACATTAAGTGTAAATTTATTAGATTCATTTCAAGATAGGGGAAAATATTATGAAGGCTTTTATAATTTAATAAAAGATAATAACATAAAATTAGATAATGTTTGGATTGATTCTAAAAATAAAGATGAACTAAAAGATTGTATATATAATTTAATAAATAAAGGTTATATAAAAGAAAAAGAAAAAGAGATAAAAAAATGTAAATGTAATAAAGTAGAAATAAATAGTGAAATTTTAGAAAATAAAAAACAAGGAAAATTATATACAAAAGTTGGAGATAATTTAGTATGTAATGAATGTCAATCAGTATTAGAAACAAGTAGAAAAAAAGTGTTAATATTTAAAGTACCTGAAAAAATAGGAGAAAATATAAAAATAATTCCGTCAAGATTAAAGAAAAGTTTAATAAATATGAATAAATATATGGAAAATAAAGAGATTGTAATATCTAGAAATAGAAATACAGGAATATCTGTTAATTATGATAATACAAAATATAATATAGATGTAGATTTTTTCTGGGCTAATTATCTAGATCTAATAAAGAGTAAAGAAAAATTGGTAATTGGTTGTGAAGAGGTTTTATATCCTATATATTTAACGTCTGTGTTAGAAAAAATAAGAAATCCTAAAAGTGATACTGTATATTTAGCTGTACCATTTGTAAAAGGATTAGAGAAAGATATAATGGATTATAATAGTTTAGAAAATAAAGAAGCAAAAAAACTAGCTTTAATATTTTCTGCAACAAAGTTAAAAAATTCAAGAAGTAAATGGGAAGATAATATATATAAGTATTTCAATAGACTTAATAGTAGTAAAATGGAAGAATTTAAAAATGTTTTATATGGCAAAATAGATAGAAGAGAAAATGAAAGTTTTTATGATTATGTTGATAGAGTAGTTTTACAAGAAATGAATTATCAAAAAGTATTAAAAAAATTTAATCAAAGGGAGGTAGTAAGATAGTGGCGGAAAAATTATTAATGTTTAATAGATATGATAAAAAAGATGTACAATATATAAGTAAAGTGTCTGAGTATAAAAGAAATTATGGAAAGATAAAGGATTATTTAAAAAAATCGGAGTATGAGCAATTAAGAAAATTTGACTTGCAAACATTAAAAAAATTAATGTTCGCAGAAAATAATATACAAAAAGATATAATCTGTAATTTAATTAATATGTATGATTTTATTAAAGAGATTCCAGTTTGTATTTTCTTATCAGGAAGTTTAGCTAGACATACAAATAGGTTCAACTCGGATGTAGATATTACATTTTTATATCCAAATAAATATAAAAATGTAATGATGTGTGTAGAAGAAGAAATCGCAATATATTTATCATATATATTTGGGTTTAGGGGAAGAGATAGAGTACATAGTATGTGTATATATTTAGACAAAAATGATGAAATAATAAAGTATGATAAATGTGTTAAATATACAAATAGTAATATATATTTAAATTATGTTTGTAGAGATAATACAGAAAGTTTGATGGATGAAATATTTAATACCAGTAGAGAATATGATGATTTTTTAAAACATATAAGAAAACATAGTGGCGTATCTGGTTGTGTAGAGTGGGCATATAGTATGGATATATTATATGAAAATAAGTATAATATAAAAAATGATATAATAAATATGGATAAAGAGATTTTTTCAAGAAGTGATTTTGAAACAGAAACTATAAATTTAATAGATAAAATGAATGATCAAATAAGTGAAATTAATGTTTTAGATATTAAAAATGGAATTAGAATATGTGATTTAAAAATAATATATAAAAAACAAATTTTGTCTAAATTATATGACCTATTAGCAATGATAAGAAGGGTTGGAACATATAAAGGTAAAAAAATAGGTTTTATAAATTTAAGAAAATATTGTAAAAATAAAGATATATATGATATACTATACATGGTTAACAATGATTTTTTTGATACCATTTATAAATACTTATGGCAATTAATGAGAATAGAGTATGTCTTAGATGAATTAGGTAAAGATTTTAGTTCTCATTGTGAAGAAGAAATAAATATTGACGAATTTAAAAATATAGCAAAATCGAAATTGAATTCAGAAGACATATTTAAAGAATTAAATGAAAATTTTAACTTATTAAAAAATAATATGATAGGTGTAATAAATGGTTTAAAAAAGAATATAAATAGTTATGAAAATATAAAAATTGTAGATTAATAAGTTACTGTTAGTATAGTTTTGGTTATTGTATAGAAGTCATATATCACATATAAATAAATCCTTATGACTTAAAAAACATATAAAAAAGAGTTCTTAATAAAATGTATTCTATTTAACAGTATGATGGAGGGATTATGTACTATAGTATTTTAGTAAGTCAAGTAGATAAGATTGGTAAAGATGAGAATGAAAAGATAAAGAATTATTTAAAATCTTCTTCGAATGTTTTGATATTACCATGGGCTTTTGCAAAAGAAATGACAAGTGAAGAATTTGAAAAAAATTATTTTAATATAAAAGGTGAAAAATATAGAAGATATATAGAGTTTCTATGTAAGTTTGGAATACAAAAAGAAAATATAATATATGCTAATTGTTATAAAGAAACTAGAGATGAGATAATAGATAAAATTAAAAATTCAGATATATTATTATTACCTGGTGGAAATCCAGATATGTTTTTTAATAAAGTAGTTTATGATACAGAAATATTATACAGTATTAAAAATTATAAAGGGGATATAATAGGAGAAAGTGCTGGAGCGGTTTTACATTTTAGAAAATATTTTTTAACAATAGAAAATAGCTATAAAAAATGTTTAGAATATTGTAATGGTTTTGGAATAATTGATGATGATTTTGTTGTTGATGTACATACAATTAATAAAGAAAATTATATAAATAGGTTAAAAAATATAGGAAAAGAAATGAAAAAAAATATATATGCAATTACTGATAGTGAAGCTATAATTTATAATAGAAAAAGTAAAAAAATAGAGTATAATTGTGCTATTAATTTGCCTAAAAGTGCTGACATTTAAAGCTTTTTGTGGTATAATATTATTATGGGGTTAGTTTTTACAGTATAAAAATTACCCTAAATTTATATTGGAGAAGTGTGTTATGGAAAAAGAATTTAAATTAAATATAGAAAATATAAAAAGTGATTTAGCAATAGAGGGAATGGGCATAAGTCAAGAAGATGTGAATTTACTTGAAAGATATTCAAATAATGAAATAAATATTGAAGATGTTATAAATACTATAAAAGGTAATACTATAGTATGAGAGACATATATGAAGTAAGAAATTCAATATACTGTTATAAAGATACAAGTGTATTAATAAATAAGCTTGAAATAAGGGATACAAAAAAATTATTAGAATATGAAAGTAAGATAACAGCAGCTAAATTACTTGCTTTAAGGAAACAAAAAACAACAGGAAATTTTGATATAAATCATATAGTAAGCATTCATAAATTTTTGTTTGAAGATATTTATCCTTTTGCAGGAAAATTTAGAAATGAAAATATTGCTAAAGATAATTTTATGTTTGCGCAATATGAGTATATAGAAGATGAATTAAAAAGAATATTAGATGAATTAAAAAAAGAAAATTTTTTAAAAGGTTATGATAAACAAAAGATAAGTAATAGATTAGCTTATTATATGGCAGAATTAAATGTTTTACATCCTTTTAGAGAAGGAAATGGTAGAACTATAAGAGAATTTATAAGACAATTAGCTTTAAAAAATGGTTATGAATTTAATGTAAAAAATGTAAATCCAAAAGAAATGCTAGATGCTAGTATAAAATCAGTTTATGATACTAGTTTTTTAGAAAAAGTAATAGGGGAATGTTTAGAAAATATAGAATCCGTATAAAAGGATTCTTTTTTTATTGTTACTATTATGAAAGTCGCACATGTGTATGGCGAACAGTGTTTGTTCATGCTCCGAAGAAATTGCTTAAAATAAAGAGAAGAACAAAAATAAACTACTCTACTCACTCTAAAAATTACATTATTCATTCTTCACCATTCACTATCCATTGTGACTGAAAGTCGCTGATAAATTAATAGAGACTTTTAGTTGAAGATGTGATATAATAATTGTAACTAGCTAAAATGGAGGTTAATATGAAAATTGGTTTGGCTTTATCTGGTGGAGGAATAAAAGGAGCTGCACATATAGGAGTAATAAAGGCATTAGAGGAAAATAATATAAAAATTGATATATTAGCAGGTACATCATCTGGTAGTATTGTGGCTGTATTGTATGCAATGGGTTATACAATAGACGAGATTTTTAAATTATTTAAGGAATTTGCAAAAGTTTTGGTAGATGCAAGTCCAATGTATTTTATTATGAATGCTAGAAAAAATAAAAATTTTTTGCCAGAAGGAACAAGATCTGGAGAAAATATAGAAATTGCTATGAAACAAGTAGGGGATTATAAAGGAATAAAGAATATGAGACAATTAAAAATGCCTATTGCAATACCTGCAGTTGATATAAAAACTGGTAAGGAGTTTGTCTTTACAAATAATAATACAGATAGAGAAAACTATATAAAGGAAGCAGATATTTCAAAAGCAGTTAGGGCTAGTTGTTCATTTCCTGGTATATATGCACCTTGTAAATATAAAGGGTATAAATTTTTAGATGGTGGTGTTTTAAATAACATTCCTGCAGATGAAGCAAAACAATTAGGTGCAGATAAAGTTATAGCAATAAGATTCCCAGAGCCTATGGAAGATGTTAATATGAGTATGTATACTATTATTCTTAGAGCATTAAATATTATGATAGATAAAATAGCTGATGAAAAACTAAAGTGTAGTGATTATATACTAGACTTAAATATGGGGAAAATGGGAATTTTGGATATAAGAAAGTTAGATTATTGCTATGAGTTTGGATATAAAAAGACTATTGAAAATATGGATATTATAAAAAAAATATTACACTCATAAATAGATAAAAATTCACAATATAGACATAATGAGCTATTATAATATATAATAGTTATAAAATTACAAGAAGGAGAGAGTTATAATATTATGAATAATTATACTATTTTAGTTGTAGATGATGAATCAAGAATGAGAAAATTAATTAGAGATTTTTTAAATCAAAAAGATTTTAATATATTAGAAGCTGAAGATGGAGAAAATGCAATTGAAGTTTTCAATAGAGAATCAGATAAAATAAACTTAATAATATTAGATGTTATGATGCCAAAATTAGATGGATGGTCAGTTTTAAGACAAATAAGGCAGACATCAAAAGTTCCTATAATAATGTTAACAGCTAGAGGTGAAGAACAAGATGAATTATTTGGATTTGAACTTGGTGTTGATGAATATATTTCAAAACCATTTAGTCCTAAGATTTTAGTAGCAAGAGTTGAAGCAATTATAAGAAGAATTTATAAAGAAGATAAAGATAGAGTTAAAGATTATGGCGGAATACAAATAGATACAGAGGGAAGAACTGTAAAAGTAGATGGAAAAGATGTGGAATTAAGTTTGAGAGAATATGAATTATTAAAATATTTGGTAGATAATGAGAGTATAGCATTATCTAGAGATAAAATATTAAATAATGTTTGGAATTATGATTATTATGGAGATTCAAGAACAATAGATAGTCATATAAAGAAAATAAGACATAAATTAGGTAAAAAAGGAAAATATATTCAAACGATGCGTGGAGTTGGATATAAGTTTGAAATTAAATAAGTAGGCGACTTTTAAAGTCGTCTATTATTTAAAGTATGGAGGTTAGCATGAGAATACCAAAATTCCTAAAGTCAGTCAGAATGAAATTATTTTTTACATTAACTATTGTTGTTGTAATAATTATATTTGTACTTATTTTATTAAATAATGTAGTTTTAGAAACATATTATTTAATTTCTAAGAAAAATTCACTTTTAGATGTTTATAATACTATAAACAATTATTATAATACAATAAATGAAAATAGTAATGTGGATTTAGAACTAGAATTTGAAAAAATTGCATTAAATAATAATTTTGATATGATTATAGTAAGTGGAGATGGAATAAGTATATTTTCATCAAACAGAAATTTTTTAAATACTATAGGTGAAATAAATGATATGGAAGGAGCTTATGTTCCAAAGAAGAATATTTTATATTTAGATGATAAAATTTCAATAAAAAAATTAAAGGATATAAAAACTTCTTCTAATGTTATTTTATTATCTGGTAATTTAGATAATGGTTATAAATTATATATAAGGTTACCAATTGCATCAATACAAGAAAGTGTTAAAATTTCAAATAATTTCTTATTACTAATAGGTAGTTTTACTATAATTATAGGTGGTATAGCAGTTTCTATTATTTCAAATAAATTTACAAAACCTATATATGAATTAAATAATATTGCAAGAAAAATGGCTAACTTAGATTTTAGTAGAAAATATATAGAAAAAGATTCAGATGATGAAATAAATAATTTAGGAAGAAGTATAAACATTGTTTCTGATAAACTCGAAAAAACTATAAAACAATTAAAAGAAACCAATATAGAGCTTGAAAAAGATATAGAACACAAGTCTAGAATAGATGAGATGAGAAAACAATTTATATCAGATGTGTCGCATGAATTAAAGACTCCAATAGCACTTATTCAAGGATATGCAGAAGGATTAAAAGAAAATGTTATTCAAGATGAAGAAAGTAAAAAATTATATGTTGAAGTTATATTAGATGAAGCAAATAAGATGGATAAACTTGTAAAGCAATTATTAGAACTTATGAAATTAGAATATGGAAAAAGAGAATTTAATAATTTTAAATTCGATATAGTTGAACTTATAAATGAAGTTATAAGAAAGATGCAAGTTATGCGTGAAAATGAGAATATAGATGTTGTTTTTGATAATAAAAATGAGGTTTATGTGTATGCTGATGAATTTTATGTTGAACAGGTTGTAACAAATTATATTACTAATGCTATAAAACATGTAGATGAAAGAAATGGAAAAAAATATATAGAAATACGAATAGAAAAAAGGGATAATAATAAAGTTAGAATATATGTATACAATACAGGTGAACTTATTT
This sequence comes from uncultured Clostridia bacterium, assembly GCA_944386645.1. Taxonomy (GTDB): domain Bacteria; phylum Bacillota; class Clostridia; order TANB77; family CAG-508; genus CAMCHB01. The sequence continues at coordinate 16,779 of CALXBW010000007.1, forward strand.
CAGAAGAAGATCAGAATAGAATTTGGAATAGATTTTATAAAGTAGATTCATCAAGAAATAGAGAAAAAGGAGGAACAGGAATAGGTTTAGCTTTAGTAAAAGCAATTATGAATAATTATAAGAATTCATATGGTGTATATAATAAAGATAATGGTGTAGAATTTTATTTTGATTTAGATTATATTGAATGTAAAGATAAAAATAATTAAGAATTATTACATATAATATTCAAGATTTATTCACAAAAAGGACATAACTGTTTAATAAAATAAAAGCATAGGAAGTGAGGTGTGGCCATATAAGAGGTTTATTGATATAGTATGAATTTTAATATAGCTTAAAAATTGTTTATAATTAGAGAAAATATAAATTAAAAATGAGATTATTAATGTGAGGAGAGTGTATGCCTATAGATTATTAAAATAAATTTATTAAACCATAAAAGTCTTATATAATGATTACCCTTAAAGAAGATACGAGAGAGTATCTTCTTTTTTATCCCTGAATAAAGAGTGTTGACATATTATTTTAGTTATGCTATATTGCTTAAAGTAAATTTATTTATAAAAACCATAGACATAAGGGGAGGATACATCATGGCAAAATTATGGTTTAGATATGGAGCAATGGGTTCTTCTAAAACTGCTCAAGCAATAATGACATGGTACAATTATATGGAAAGAGGAAAAAACTGTTTACTTGCAAAATCTGATGTGGATAGTAGAGATGGAAAAACTATAATAAAGTCTCGAATAGGATTGGAAGCAGAAGCAATTTTAATGAGTCAATTGTGTAAGATGAGCAAGGAAGAACTAATCAAATTTGATGCTATAGTAGTTGATGAAGTACAATTTTGTAGTAAAACCGAAATTGAATTTTTAGTTAAAATAGCGGACGATTATAATATTACTGTACTTTGTTATGGGTTGAGAACAAGTAGTACAAATAAATTATTTGAAGGTGCATATTGGCTTTTTGCGTGGGCAAATGAGATAGAAGAAATAAAATCTGTTTGTTGGTGTGGAGATGGTGCAACTCATAATGCGCGTATAGATGAAAATGGTAATATCATAAAAGAAGGTCCTATGGTAGTTTTAGGTGGTAATGATACTTATGTTTCATTGTGTAGGAAACATTATAATCAAAATATGCCTAAAGGATATGTTAAAGTAAAAGATTAAATAATCAGATTTTAAAGAATCTAGTATTATAATGCTAGGTTCTTTATTTTTTAATATGTTTATTTTGAAAATTGCTTAAAATATTTAAATTTGTAAAATATTTATTTTTGTGTAATAATAATTTTAACAATAAATGTAGAGTGTTTTACAAAATATAAATTATAAATAATAATATACTATACAAGGAGGAGAAAGATGAAAGTTTTATTGAAAAATTGTAAATTAATTTCAATGCAAGAAGGTAGAGAAAAGATAGAAGATAATGTAGATATATTAATAGAAGATAGTTATATAAAAAATATTCAAAAAAATATTACTGATGATGAAGCGCAAAAGGTTAATCTAAATGGTAAAGTTGTTATGCCAGGTTTTATAAATACACATGCGCATGTTCCAATGAGTTTATTTAAAGAAAGTGTAGACGGATATTTATTGCAAGATTGGCTTGAAAAGAAAATATGGCCAATAGAAGATAAGTTAACTAGTGATGATATATATAAGTATTCTAAAATTACATTTGACGAAATGATAAATACAGGGACTACATGTATAAATGACCAGTATTTTAATACAGAAGATATTATAAAAGCTGCAAATGATAAAAAAATAAGGATAGAGTTAACTAGAACATTGATGGATTCAGATGGAAATGGTAAACAAAGATTGGATGAATTAAAGTATATTTTAGATAAATATAGCGATTATAACCCTAATATTACTTTTAATGTTGGAGTTCATGGATTATATACATCAAATGAAAAATATATAAAAGAAGTTACTGATTTTGCAAGAAAAAATAATTTAAAAATCCATATGCATTTTTGTGAAAATTCAAAAGAAGTAGAAGATATAAAAAGAGAGTATAAAGTAGAGTATCCAGCACAAGTATTAGAAAAATATTTTAGAGGAATAAAATTAATACTTGCTCATTGTGTTAAGTTAACCGATGAAGATATAAAAATTTTAAAAGAATTAGATGTTAGTGTATCACATTGTCCTGTAAGTAATCTTAAACTTGGTTGTGGTGTTGCACCAGTTCAAAAGCTATTAGATAATGATATTAATGTAACTTTAGGAACTGATGGACAGGGAAGCGGAAGCAATATGGATATGTTTGAAACAATGAAATTTGCTGCATTACTTCAAAAAGGTATTAATGAAAATCCTTTGAATATGATGGCATATGATGTTATAAAATTAGCTACTATTAATGGTGCAAAAGCATTAGGAAAAGAAAATGAAATTGGAAGTATAGATATAAATAAAAAAGCTGATTTAATTGCTATAGATTTAGAATCAACTTGTGTAAACAAACCTATAAATGATATTTTTTCTACAATTGTATATAATGTAAAGGGGATTAATGTGCAGTTTTTAATGACCAATGGAGAAATATTATTAAATAAAATTTAGAAATTATATAATCTAATTATTTATTTTAATAGTTTTTTGAAAAATTCGATTTTATTACATTCTATTGACAAAACAAGCTCATATTGATAATATAAGGTAAATTAATTATGGAGGATAAAATGATTCTATATCCTAAAAAATATATAAATAATGTGTTAGAAATATCAGTTGATTTCTTAAAAGAGAAAAATATAAATGGACTTATACTTGATGTTGATAATACATTATTATTTCACGATAGAACAATGATAACAGGATTAACACAATGGGTAGATAATATGAAAAAAAACAATATAAAATTATGTATTTTGTCAAATACTAATAAAAAGGATAAAGTTGATAAATTAAGTAAAAATTTAAAAATACCATATATATTTTTTGCAAAAAAGCCACTAAAAAGTGGATTTAAAAAAGCAGCTAAAATTTTAAATATGAAAAATGAAAATATTGCAGTAGTTGGAGATCAAATATTTACAGATATAATTGGAGCTAATAGAATGAAGATGTTTCCAATATTAACAAAACCATTGAGTGAAACAGATATATTAATTACGAGAATAAAAAGACCAATAGAAGAATACATTATAAAAAAATACTTAGAAAGGAAGTAAAATAACATGTATATAAATGATGTACATATACTCTATTATATTATTGTGGCTATAGGTGGGATTATAATTGGACAATTTATAGATTGGATTGTAAAAAGGTCAGAAGAAGAAAAAACTGTTTTTTCAAAAGATATAATTGCAGAGTATAGAAAAGATTTTAAACCAAATTTCATATTAATGACAATAGTTCCAATAATATATATTTTTGTACTATATTTTTATGGAATAAGAAGTGGTGGAATATTAGAAAATTTAAATGTAATTAAATATATATTAATTGTTCCAATATTAATTTCTATATTTATAATAGATTATAAACATCAAATAATACCTAACAGACTTAATTTAACATTATTTGAATTGGGGTTAGTTTTTACATTATTATTTGGTTTTAATAATGTAATGATTGCAGCAGATATGCTACTGGGTTTACTTGCTGGAGGAGGTATATTTTTATTAATAACATTAGTTGGTGGGTTGATAGCTGGTAAAGAAGCAATGGGCTTTGGAGATGTAAAATTAATGTGTGGTTTAGGCTTATTGTTTGGATTTACTAAAATAATAATAATTACATTATTATCATTTTTAATAGGAGCAATAATAAGTATAATATTATTAATTTCTAAAAAGAAAAAGAAAAATGAATATATACCTTTTGGTCCATTTATAATATTATCAACTTTAATTGTAATTTTTGTGCCTTCAAATATATTAGTAAATATATTATTAAATATATTTACTTTAGGAATGATTAATTAAAAGGAGAATTGTTATGAATATAAGATTAAGATGGTTGAGAGATAAATTAAATGCTTTAAATATACAAGGAATGATTGTCTCTAATCCTTTAAGTATTAAATATTTAACAAATATTGATGCAGAAGGAGAATTATTAATAACAAGAAAAGAAAATGTATTTATAACAGATGGAAGATATATTGAAGAAGTGAATACATCATTAACAATTGATGATGGTGTAGTTGTATATGATAGAAGAAATATGATAAAAGAAGATTATGAAAATTATTTTATTTTTTGTGAAACAGTAGGATTTGAAGAGGGATATGTTACATTTGAGAAATATAAAAACATGAAACAACTTTACAGAGTTAATGATTTGGTAGAAACAGAACATATAATAGAAAAACAAAGAGTAATAAAAGATGATGATGAAATAGAGAATATAAAAAAGGCTTGTGAATTAACAGATAAATGTTTTTCACATATAATAAAATATATAAAAAAAGGAATGACTGAAAAACAAATTGCAAATGAGATAGAAAGATATTTTAAACAAAATGGTGCAGATGGTCTTGCTTTTGATACAATTGTGGCATCTGGAGAGAATTCATCTAAACCTCATAGCAGTGTAACAAATAGGAAAATAGCATCAGGTGACGTAATACTATTAGATTTTGGATGTAAGTATAATGGATATTGTTCAGACATGACAAGGACAATCTTTATGAATAGAATACCTGAAAAAGTAAAACAAGTATATGATTTAGTATTAAGAAATCAAAAAAATTTCATAAAAGAAGCAAAAGAAAGTGCTAATATAAAGACTTTAACTAAAATGGTTGAAAATGATTTTAGAATATATGAATATGATTTAATTCATGCATTAGGTCATGGAGTAGGAATGGAAGTTCACGAACTGCCATTTTTGAGTTCAAAGAAAGATAATTTATTAAAAGAGAATATGGTTATTGCAGTAGAACCAGGTATCTATATTCCAGGAAAATTTGGAGTTAGAATAGAAGATACTATTTTAATTACAAAAAATGGATGTATAAATTTAAATGGTTCTGAGAAGAATTATATTATAATCTCTTGATTTTAGTTGAAAAATGTAGTAAAATATCAAAAGATATTTTATGTAGAAAAGGGGTTTTAAATATGGCAGAAGTGTATATGGCAGGAGATGTAAGAAATGGAACAACATTTGAATTAGATGGAAATGTATATAAAGTTGTAGAATTTCAACATGTTAAACCAGGTAAAGGAGCAGCTTTTGTAAGAACAAAATTAAAAAATGTTATAAATGGTTCAGTTATAGAAAAAACATTTAATCCATCAGAAAAGCTTCAAGGTGCAGAAATAGAGAAAAGAGAAATGCAATATTTATATAATGATGATGATTTATATTATTTTATGGATAATGAAACATATGAACAAATACCTGTAAATAAAAGTGATTTAGGAGATATGTTAAAATTTTTAAAAGAAAATATGTTAGTAAAAATATTATCTTTTAAAGGAAAGATTTTTGCAATAGAATTACCTTTATTTGTAGAATTGGAAATTACATATACAGAACCAGGATTTAGTGGAAATACATCAACAAATGCTACAAAACCTGCAACTTTGGAAACAGGAGCAACAATAAATGTACCACTTTTTGTAAATACAGGAGATAAAATAAGAATTGATACTAGAACTGGAGAATATATGGAAAGAATTTAAACTAGAAAGGAAGAATTATGTCTGATTTAAATAATAAAAATTTAGAGTTAATAAAAAAACAATTAGAACAAATATTAAAAAAACAAGAAGATCTTGAAAAAAGATTGGAAGAAATAGAAAAAGATTTATATTTAGATAATGATTATGATTTAGAAATTGTTTGCCCATATTGCAATTACAGTTTTATTTTGGATGCAGATGAAACAAATACAGAAATTAATTGCCCAGAATGTAATAATGTTATTGAAATAGATTGGGAAGGTGAATCAATAGAAGATGATGAATGTTCTTGTTGTGGACATAATTGTGTAGATAAAAAGAATAATAAGGATAGAAAAGAAGAAGAAAATCAGCATGAAGATGATGATATGTAGAATAATTTAAGATAATATTATTTTGCAAGAAAAAACTAATGTATTTTTTATTTGTAACTCCCAGCATTGCATAGTCTGTAAAACAGACTGTAAGCTTGCTGGTCCCCACGAATTGTTAATTCATAAAAAATATATTAGTTTTTTCTATATTGATCTAAATATTTACAAAATTATAATGATAGATAATCTAGTGGGTTAACTGCTTGATTATCTTTTTTTATTGTGAAATGAAGATGTTCACCGTGTAGTTGCTCCATTTGTTTGATTACCTTTATTATCAAAATATGGATTATTTGGAACATTATAAACTATTTTAGGACCAACGTTTCCAATTATTTGTCCCTTTTTTACTAATTGCCCTTCATATACTTTAAAATTAGGAGAAACATGACCATATATTGCTGTAAAATTGTTTGATTCAATTATAATTGTAAATCCGTCAGCTCCCTTAAAACCTGTATATTGTATATATCCATCAAAGATAGCAACAATATTACTACCATGTGGCGCAGGAATATCAATACCTGAATGATAAGTAGATGCACCAGAGGTTGGTTTTTTTCTATATCCAAAATATGATGATATTCTAGTATATCCAGGGCATGGCCAAGAATAATCTGAAGACATATCAAGTAATATATTATTTTGATATGTCATATTTATTGAAAAGCTTGTTAATAAAAATGGTGAAAAGAAAATGCAAATAAAAAATACTATTAAGACAATAATTAATATGAATTTAAATAAAAAACTACCAGACATATTTACCTCCAAACTGGTAGCCCCCAGAAAATAAAATTTTCAAAAATGATTAACTATGATTTATTAATTTCTTTTATTATTAATTTTTTCTTTTATAATAGATTTTAAATTAGGAAATGCATCTAATAAACGTCTATTAAGAAAAGATTTATTCCTAAGAATTTCTTTTACTTTTTCAGTTATTTCTTCTGTGCTATCTTTTAAGATAATATTTGCAGTAGATTTTACTCTAGATATAATATTAAATGAAGTTACATTATCTGCAATGAATATTGAAAGTATTGCTGTACTAAGACCAATTAATAAATCAACAGGAATATTGCGTAAAAAGTTTTCAATAAATGGATTTACATAGTACACTAATAAACAACCTAAAATTCCAAATATAACGGAATTGTGAAGACATACTCGTCCATTAATATTAAAAGGTATATCTGAATAATCCCACCATCTTGTATTAAACAATTTTTCCATTATAAAGCTAGTTACGTATTCTATAACAGTACATAATAGAGAGGCCATTATAAATAAAACAAATGGTGAATCCATATATTTGTGAAATGTTAAGACCATAAATACTGAACAAAATCCATATATAGGACAGTATGGACCAATTAAGAAACCTCTATTAATAAATTTTTTATCTTCAAATAAAAATACTAATACTTCCATAACCCATCCAATAAAAGAATATATAATAAAAAGCATAAAATATAATAAAAAAGTATACATCATTTGTTATTCCTTCCGAAAAATTTACATAAATATTTAATATATTATAATATTTTATAAAAAAAGTAAATACATTGCTTAAAAAAATAGAAAATGATATAATAGTAAAAAATTTTAGAAGGAGTGTTTCTCATGAATAGAGTAGACAGAATAAATTATTATTTAAATATGGCGGAAACAGCAGGACAGAGAGGAACATGTATACGTAAAAAGTATGGAGCTATAATTGTTAAGAATGATAGAATAGTTTCAACTGGATATGTAGGTGCTCCTAGAAAAAGAAAAAACTGCTGTGATATTGGTAGATGTTTAAGAGAAGAATTAAAAATACCAAGTGGAGAAAGATATGAATTATGTAGAAGTGTCCATGCAGAGGCAAATGCAATTATTAATGCTTCAAAAGAAGAAATGGATGGAGCTACAATGTTTCTAGTAGGAATAGATTTAAAAACTGGAGATTATGTAGTAAATGCAAATTGTTGTTCAATGTGTAAAAGATTAGTAATAAATTCTGGAATTGCTAAAGTTATAATAAGAGATACTAAGGAAAAGTATAGGATTATAGAGGTAGAAGAATGGATAAAAAATGATGAATCTTTAGAAAATCACAGAGGATATTAGTATTGAAAAATCTTACTAAATGTGTTAAAATATATATTATGTAAATTTTAGTAAGAGGTATTAATTATGAAAATGCGGAAAGAAGATTTAAGAGAATTTTTAATCAAAAAAAATCTAAATGAAATTTTAGATGAAAAAAAAGTTGGTATTATTATGATTAATTCAAAAAAGATTAATCATAATAATGATGAATTTGAAATTTTCCCAATAATTATTGAGAGAAATGGAGATGATATGTATATTATATATAATTGTTTTTTTAAAAAAGAAATGATTATATACAATAAAATGAAGAGTGCAAATATTTTAGATAAGAATGATTTACATTTTTCAATTACAAAAGATTTAAAAGTCTTAGATTTTGAAACGAATTTAAAAAAAAGATTTTTAAATAAAAAAATTATATATATAAAATAAGAATGGCTTTAATAAGCCATTCTTATTTTATATATTAAAAAAGACATATATTCTTTATCTATATATAACAAATTCTATTTCTTTATTTGACAATTATGGGTTATAAGTAAAAAATAATATATTAATTTTTAATAAATATAAATAGCCACTATTATGGTAATTAAAAAACGAAAAATTTCATATCAAAAATTAAATAAAGATTCATAGAGACAATCCATATATTAATATACTGTAAGTAGTTTTTAATATTGGAGGTTGTTATGATTTTTCTATTTGATAAAACAAAAATAATTTCATATTGCGTTGCTGTTTTGACTGTTATAACATTGTTTATTTTTTCAAATTATATAGATATGAATTCAAAAAGTGTAGAAGTAAATACAAGTATAGTTAAAGATGAAATAATGAATAATATATAGAATCTAAATTTAAAATTTGAAAAAAATGTAAAATATATCATTATATACAAATGTAAAATTTAAATATTTTTTCTTTATTTTGAAATACTAACAATATATCAAAATAAAGGGGGAATTTAAATTGAAAAAGACATTGTATATATTATTAATCATGATTGCATTTTTGTTTACTTTAACAATTAAAGTAAATGCTGATGCACTAGATACTATAGATATAACAACAGATAAAGCAAATGTACATCCAGATGAAAATGTTACGCTTAATATAAAGTTTGGAAAGGAATTAGGTTCATATACATTTGATATTGCATATGATAATAATTTATTTGAATATGTAAATGCAGAAGGAGGAACCGCAAATGATAATGGGACAAGAGTAAGAGTATATTATTTTGATTCTTCTGGTGGAACTAATCCTAGAAATGACATGAGCATTACATTTAAAGCCAAAAGTGATATTATAACAAGTAATCCAACTAATTTTTCTATAACAGGTGAAGGATTTGCAAATGCAGATGCATCAGTACAATATGATGATATATTAGTTCCAATAGTGAAAGATTTAGTTGTAGAGCCTGTTTTTGTTGATTACAGTATAGGATTTAATTATGATGGAAATATAATGGAAAATGAAGAAAAAGATATAAAAATTAGCATATCTTCTACATTAGGAAAAAATTATGATCATGCAAGATTAATTGCAGAAACAATTACACCAGATGGTGGTAATGTAAAATTATTGGCTACAGATAGTGCAAATTTAGAACATGATATTATTCAAAGTGGATGGGGAGATGCATCAGGGTATAAAATAGGTGGTAAAGATGTAAATCAAGTATTGAATACAAGAGGAATTTTTAGTAAAGCTGGGAAATATGATATAACTTTAAAATTAATTGATAGAGATAGTTCTGATGCAGTAATTGCAGAAAAATCTTTTGTTATAAATGTGGAAACTAAAGATGTAGCTAATGGAGAAAATAATTCTAATAATGAAAATGGAACAAACAATGAAAGTAATACAATAACGGGAAATACTACAAACAAAGATAATAATATTATTGACGAAAATAATATAAATACTATAAAAAATAATAAAGAGGAAACATTAGAGAAATTACCAAAAACAGGTATGAATATATATTTTATTTTAATTACTGCTATTATATTATTATCATGTGTGTATATATATTTAAAGAGGAAATAAAACAATATGGCAGATTACTGCCATATTTGTTTTTAAATTAAAATAAATGAAGAAAAAAAGTAATAGAATTATCAGAATAATAATATTAATAATTATTATTTTTCTAATATATGAAATAATTGAAACGATGAATAATGACAAAGAAATAATAAAAGATATACAGACTAATAATGTTGTTATAGATAATAATATAATGCAAAATGAAGATAATATAGTTGTAAATAATACAGTGAAAAAAATAAATAAAGAGATTGTAAATGAATACATGGGTTATAAAGTAGTTGCTCAATTAGAAATTGCATCAATAGATTTAAATACTTATGTGTTAGAGAATAATCAGAATGCACTAAATAAATCACCAATACATTTTTGGGGAGTAAATGTAAATAATATAGGAAATTGTTGTATAGCAGGACATAATTTTAATAAAAAAAATATGTTCAAAAATTTATATAAACTAAAAATAGGAGATGAAATTATACTAAGTGATAATGAGAATGGAACAGTTAGTTACAAAGTATATGGTAAAGATGTAGTATTGCCCGAAGATACACAGTGTGTTTCTCAATATACAAAAGGAAGAAGGGAAATTACGTTGGTAACTTGTACAAATGATTCTTCTCACAGAATAATAATTAAAGCAAAAGAAGTTTAATAAAAATAATACAAATGGAAATAATTACTATTATGGAGGATAAAGAATGAAAATTATTTTAAATAAATTTTCAGGGTTCCTAATAGTAATTATTTTAATTTTTTTATTAGGAGATGTAGTATATGCTTCTGAAAAGAAAGAGGGAATAGAAAATTTTCCAGAAGATTATAGACCATATTTATATGAATTGAAAAATAAGCATCCGAACTGGAATTTTATTGCATTATATACAAATTTAGATTGGAAATATGTTATAGATAATGAAAATGTTTTTGGAAAAAATTTAGTGCCAAAATCATATTCAGATGTTTGGAAAAACACAAAAGAAGGTGAGTATAATGTAGAAGTAGATGCTGGTTGGGTAGATTGTTCAAGAGCTGCAATCGAATATACCATGGACCCACGAAATTTTTTAAATGAAGTAAGAATATTTCAATTTGAAGAATTATCTTATGATGCAAGAACAAATAATTTAGAGAGTATAGAAAAAATTTTATATGGTACAGAATTTTATAATAATATAGTTGAATATAGAAAGTCAGATGGAAGTTTAATAACTACAGATAAGAAATATTCAGATGAAATATTAAGTGCAGCTAAAACTTCAGCTGTTAGTTCTTATCATTTAGCTTCTAGAATAAAACAAGAAGTGGGACCATTTTTATCACATAGTTCAATTAGTGGTATTGTCTCTGGATATGAAGGTTTATATAATTTTTATAATATAGGAGCAACAAGTTCTGCAGAACCTATGGGGGCTATAATAAATGGGTTAAGATATGCAAGAGACGGAAAAGGTGCAAGCCAAAGTGTTAAAGATAAGTATAGAATTCCATGGAATACAAAATCAATAGCTATAACAGGAGGAGGAATTTTTATAGGTGAAAGTTATATAAACAAGGGACAAAATAATATATATTTACAAAAATTTGATGTTAACGATGAAAAGCCAGGAGATTTATTTTGGCATCAATATATGACAAATGTTTTAGCTCCCTATAGCGAGGCTAATTCAATATATAATGGCTACAAAAAAAGTAATTTGTTAGATAATATACCTATGAATTTTGTAATACCTGTATATGACAACATGCCTGAGACTATAGTAGAAAATTTAAATATTTCTAGAAGTGATTTTGTTCAAGATGATACAAATGTATATGCAGATGTTAGTACGACTTTAAATTTAAGAAGTGGACCAGGTACTTCATATGAAACAATAACTTCTATAAAATCAGGAGAAATTATGAAGAGAATAGCAAAAGGTATTCAAGCAGGAGAACGTTGGGATAAGGTTGTTTTAAATAATGGAATTACAGGGTATGTATTTTCTTCATATATTAAAGAAGTAGAAAAACCACAAATAACAAGTATAGAATTGAAATTAAGTAAAAATAAAATAAACAAAAATGAAAGAATTAATTTAGAAGTGAAAATAATACCAGACGATGTAGGAGACTATAAATTAACATATAAATCAAATAATACTTCTATAGCACAAGTAAATCAAAATGGTGAAATTTTAGGAGTAGGAGCAGGAAAAACAAGTATATTTGTAGTAGCAGAAAATGGAGTATCAAGTAGTATAGAAATTGAAGTAGAAAGTCAAGTAGAAGAAATACTAGTAGATGTAGACAATTTGACATTACAAACAGGAGAAAATTATAAAATAAATACTTTAATATATCCAAGGGATGTAACGGATAGAACTATAAAATATGAATCTCTAGATAAGGATATAGTTACAATAAATAGCGATGGAAATATAAATGCTATTAAAAAAGGTGAAACTCAAATAAAAATTTCATCTGGTCAAATTGAAAAATTAATAGATATATTAGTAATAGATAAAATTGATACAGATGATTTAAGTTATGATAATAATTTAAATATTAGTGCAAATATAATTACAGGCATTGATGTAGAAAAAAATAAAGTTTCAGATATAAAAAAACTAATTTCTACAAATTATGAAATAAATATATATAATGTTAACAATAAATTACTTGAAGATAATGATTTAGTAGGTACAGGTTCATATATAAATATTTCAAGTGGTGGAAATACAATAATAGAATATAAAGTTTTAATTTATGGAGATGTTAATGGTGATGGAAAAATAAATAGTGTAGATTTACTTGTTTTACAAAGACATATTTTAGAAATTGAAAAACTTAATGGAATTTTTTTAAGAGCAGGTAATATTAATAAAAATGGAAAAAATCCGTCTTCTATTGATTCTTTATTGATTCAAAGGCATATTTTAGATTTGCAAATAATAAAGCAAAAATAGTTTGGAGGTATAGATGAAGTTAAATAAAATATTGTTTATATTTATATTCATGAGCATAACTATAGGCGCGACTTATACTTATGCACAAACTAATATAGTATTAGAAACGATTGATGAAATAAATATTAATGAAGAATTTAATTTAGATATAAATGTTTATGGCGATAATGTATATGCATTAACACTAAATATATTATATGATAGTTCAAAAGTAGAATTTATAGGTAATAATGACAATGTAGAAGTTTATGAAAATAAATTGATATATACATGGTATGATGAAACAGGTGGCACTAATCCTAGAAAAGATGAGAATATAATTAGCTTAAAGTTTAAAGCTGTTAGAAGCGGAGAAATTAATTTTGGTTTAAATGGGGAGGTTTATAATTTAACAGGAGAATTTAGTGATATAAATTATATTGGTACTAGTATAAGTGTAAAAAATGTAGAAAATATTGATAATCAGAGTATGCAATTAGAAAATAATGATAGTGTGTTATTAAAAGAATTAAGAATTAATTATGAAGGTATGACTCCAGAATTTAATAAAGATATAGTAAATTATTATTTAGTAACACAAGAAGATATTAGCAATATTATTGTAGAGGCAATACCAGAAAATATAAATGCAAATATAAATATTATAGGAAATGAAAATTTAAAAAAAGGGTTAAATAAAATTGAAGTAGAAGTTAACTTAAAGAATAATAAAAAAATATATACAATATATGTTACGAAAACAAATAATCTAGAACTTGCAAATGCAAGTTTAGAAAATTTAGCTGTAGATTCATATTTTTTAAATCCGGAATTTAATGCAAATACTACTAATTATAATGTTGAAATTTCAAATGATATATATAAATTAAATATATTAGCAGTTCCACAAAATATAAATGCAAATGTCAGTATTATAGGAAACGAAAATTTAAAAGAAGGAAATAATAATATAAGAATTATTGTTTTAGCAGAAGATAAAATAACTAAAAAAGAATATGTGTTAAATGTTTATAAAAGAAATATAAGAGAAGATATGGAATATGTAAGTCAGAAAGAAATAGAAATTGAAAAATTAAGTGGATTATTAGAAGAGAATGTGGAAAACCAAAGTACAAATAATGAAATTATTGAAAATGATAATAACAATGGAAGTAAAGAGGGGAAAAATATTTTTGGAATAATTATTATACCAGTTATAATAGTATTAATAGTTGTAATTGCTGTTGTAATGTATGTCAGAAATAAAAAAGGAAATAATAATTAGGTTGAAAAAATTTAATAATAATGGTATAAATGTATAAAAAGAGTAATAAAAAATTATATACTAGTTGAAAAGGAAGGATGTATAGTGGAAAAAAGATTTAAAAAATTTAAAGAACATGAAATGGGTAATATAAAAAATTATAGAGAACTAGTAAATAGAGCAGTACAAAAGTATGGAGATAAAATTGCTTTTAAAAATAAAATTGATGTTAATGGACAAAAAGAATATATTGAACATAGTTTTAGACAATATGGTCAAGATGTAAAATTTCTTGCTACGTCTCTTTTAAATAGCGGATTAAAAAATAAGAAAATAGCTTTAATAGGTAAAAATAGATATGAGTGGTGTGTTTCATATATGGCAGTAGCAACTGGAGGTATGATTATCATACCACTTGATAAATCTTTACCTGAGATGGAAATTAAATCTTTGATAAAAAGAAGTAAAGCAGATTGTATAATTTTTGATAGAAAATATATTGATATTATGAAAAGAATGAAACAAGAAAGTGATAACAATCTAATTATGTATATATGTATGGATGATATTAACGAAAGTGAAATATTGTATTTTGGTGATTTAATAGAGGAAGGAAAAAAATTAATTCAAGAGGGTGATATGAGTTATGATGGTGTTAAAATAGATGAAGAAGGAATGACTATTATGTTATTTACATCTGGAACAACTTCTATGTCTAAAGCTGTAATGCTGTCTCAGAAAAATATTTGTTCAAATGTAAATGCAATGCCACATTTTGTTTTGATGTATGAAACTGATACATTATTATCTTTTTTACCAATACATCATACATTTGAATGCACAATATCATTTTTATATGGATGCCTTTATTGTGGGGCGACAATAGCATTTTGTGATGGATTAAAATATATTGTTGAAAATTTAAAAGAATATAATGTAACTGTTTTTGTTTCAGTACCATTAATGCTAGAAAAAATGTATAAAAAAATACTTAATAATATAGATAAAATGGGAAAGAGCAATTTAATTAACACAATGACACATATAACAAATGCTTTAAATAGTATACATATTGATATAAGAAGAAAAGTTTATAAACAAATATTAGATAACTTGGGAGGAAAATTGAGATTAGTATTATATGGTGGGGCACCTATGGAAAAAAGTACTGTGGTAGGTCTTTCTAGTTTTGGTATAAATATGGTGCAAGGATATGGATTAACTGAAACATCACCTGTTATATCTGCTGAGACAGATTTTTATAAAAGACCTGGTTCAAGTGGATTAATTATGGTAAATGATGAAGTGAAAATTGATTCACCTAATGAAGATGGGATAGGAGAAGTTATCGTTAAAGGACCAAATGTAATGCTTGGCTATTATGAAAATGAAGAAGAAACAAAAAAAGTTTTAAAGGATGGATGGTTTTATACAGGAGATTTAGGAAAATTTGATAAAGATGGATTTTTGTATTTAACAGGTAGAAAAAAAGAGGTAATTGTATTAAAAAATGGTAAAAATGTATATCCTCAAGAAATTGAATTTTTAATTAGTAAATTAGATATAGTAGATGAATGTATGGTATATGGTAGGCCAACAGATAATAATGATTATATAATATCGGCTAAAATTGTTTACAATGAAGAAGAAATGAAGAAATTATATCCAGAAAAGAATACAGCAGATTATTATAGTATAATATGGGATATAATAAAAAATGTTATAAATGGTAATATGCCTAATTATAAACATATTAAAGAAATTATTGTTACAAATGAACCATTAATAAAAACAACAACACAAAAAGTAAAAAGAACAGAAGAATTAAAGAAAATAGGAATAAAATAATTAATATGTTAAGCTGTATATATTCTTTAACTTATGGTAATAATACTAATATATGTAATTAAGGAGATATATATGGCTTTTATTGGCGTTATTACTTCTAAAAGGAGTGAAGAGGCATCAAAGAAAGTTTTTATAAATTTGTTTAATGAAAATATAATAAAGAAGATAAATGTTATTATAATAAACGAATCAAATATAGATAATATCAAAAATGTATTATTTGAAACAGTAATAATTAATGAAGATAATTATCTTATAAGAAATAAAATGGATTCATTAAAACAAATTTTAGCAAAATGTAAATTTTTAATATTAAATTCTGATATGGACATAAATTTAGAAAGTATTTACAAATTAAAACTTGCAGTTATAACTTATGGACTTAATTTAAAGTCTACAGTTACAGCTTCAAGTATTGAAGATGAAAAATTGCAAATTTGTATACAAAGAAGTATAAGAAATATATATAATGAAATAATTGAGCCAAAAGAAATATATGTATATGCTAAAAAAAATGATGTTTATAGAGTGATGGAACAGTGTATTTTAGAGATTTTATATACAAAATAATTAATTAACATAATATCAAAATGCTGAAATATGAGCTATTATTGGAAAAAAATTATAAAATTACAAAAAAAATCAACTTTTTATGTAGACAAAAACGGAAAAAGATGGTATAATCAAAAAAGTGAATTGGAATTTAATTATTCTAAAGCAAAAGCATTATGAATAAACTACAATAGATAAATATATTAAGGAGGAAAAATTGTGAATATGGATACAAATTATTTAGATAATAACTACTTGGTACTAGTAGGAAAAGTAGCTAATGAGAAAAAATTTAGCCATGAGGTTTACGGAGAAAGATTTTACTTATTTAATATCGAAGTGCCACGTTTAAGTGGTGTATCTGATATAATACCAATAACAGTTTCTGAGAGATTAATATCAGGAATAGATATCGGCGTAGGAAACAAAATATTAGTTAAAGGTCAATTTAGATCGTATAACACATACGAAAATGGCAAAAATAGACTTGTACTTACTGTTTTTGCAAAGGATATTATAGCTGGAGAAAATATAAAAGAGGAAGAAGAAGAATTAAAGAAAGAATCTATTTCAAATGAAGTTACACTTATAGGATATATTTGCAAAAAACCTATTTATAGACAAACACCTTTTAAAAGGGAAATTGCAGATATATTACTAGCAGTTAATAGAGCATATAATAAATCTGATTATATTCCATGTATTGCCTGGGGGAGAAATGCAAGATTTTGCCAAAATATTGAAGTTGGAACATGTGTTAAAATCGTTGGTAGAGTTCAATCTAGAATATATGAGAAAAAATTAGAAGATGGGACTGTACAAGAAAGAGTAGCATATGAAGTGTCTGTTGGTAGCATGGAAATAATTGATGAAGATAATAAAGAGAATAATGTTGTTGAGGAAAATAAAGAAGCTATATAAAAATAAAACCTAAAATATTTTAATATTTTAGGTTTTATTTTTATTGTATAGGAAAAATTGACTTT
Organism: uncultured Clostridia bacterium; assembly: GCA_944386645.1. Taxonomy (GTDB): domain Bacteria; phylum Bacillota; class Clostridia; order TANB77; family CAG-508; genus CAMCHB01. The sequence goes on from CALXBW010000007.1 coordinate 34,559, forward strand.
TTTATTGATAGCTTGCGGGTTAGCAAGCGTAAGCAATAAAAAAGAACAAAAGAAATTTCCTATACAACAAGGTTAAGTTCCTATATTCGTGCAAAAATTGCAAAGCAATTTTGCACATATGTGGATATAGAAATCTTTGATTTCGTTATATCCACTTTTCTTATTATAAAATTATCCTTTAAATAACTATAATTTTAGTATATAATATATAAAAATAATAGGAGGAATAAATATGAAGGTTATATTATTACAAGATATAAAAGGTGTTGGAAAAAAAGATGAGGTTATAAATGCGAGTGATGGATATGCTCGAAATTTTTTATTTCCAAAGAAAATGGCTGTTCCTGCAGATGAAGGTAATATGGCAAGATTGCAATCAAAAAAAGATTCACAAGAATATAAAAAAGAATTGGAAAGAAAAGATGCAAAAGAAGTAAAATGTAAAATAGAAAATATAGTTTTAGAAATAAAAGTAAAAGCTGGAGAAAATGGAAAGATTTTTGGAGGAGTAACAAGTAAAGAAATTTCAGAGGAATTAAAAAATAGATATAGTATACAAGTTGACAAAAAGAAAATAATTCTTAAAGAAACGATAAAAACATTAGGAAGATTCAATATAGAAATAAAACTATATGAAGATATAGTAGCAAATTTAGTTTTACAAATTAATGCAATGTAAATTTTAAAGTTAAATAAGATTATAGGAGGAGTAATAATGGATATAGGAAAAATACCACCAAGTGATGTAGAGGCAGAGCAAGCAATTTTGGGTTCTATGTTAACAGACAAAGATTCTGTAATGTCAGCAATAGAAGTATTAAAATCAGATGATTTTTACAGGGAAGATAATAAAGCAATATATGAAGCAATTTGCAATTTATATAGTAGATCTGAGCCTATAGATATTATTACTGTAAAATCAGAATTAGTTGCAAACGGTAAATTTGAGAGTGTTGGTGGATTAGAATATTTAGCAATTTTACCTGATAAAGTACCTACAACAGCAAATGTTGAGCAATATATAAAAATAGTTGAGGAAAAATCTTTACTTAGGAATTTAATAAGAACAGCAAATGAAATAATAACATTAGGATATAGTCAAACAGAAGAAGTGGAAGATATTATGGATATGGCAGAAAGAAAAATATTTGATTTATTAAAAGAGAGAAGTAAGACAACTTATACACCAATTAAAGATGTATTAATAGAGACATTTGCACAAATTGAAAAATTATATAACAAAAGCGATGTAATAACAGGTATCCCGACAGGATTTATAGAATTAGATTATAAAACAGCAGGATTACATAATTCAGATTTAATCTTAGTTGCTGCAAGACCTGCAATGGGAAAATCAGCATTTGTAATCAATATCGCATCTAACGCTGCTATTAGAGCAGGTGTGCCTGTTGTTATATTTAACTTAGAAATGTCCAAAGAGCAGGTTGCAAATAGAATTTTATGTAGTGAAGCAATGGTTGATAGCAATAAAATTAGAACTGGAAAAATAGAAGAAGAAGATTGGTCAAAATTAGCTGGAGCTTTAGGGCCTATTTCAGATGCTCCTATATATATTGATGATACACCAGGTATTTCAATAATGGAGATAAGAGCTAAGTGTAGAAAATTAAAATTAGAAAAGAATATAGGTTTAGTTATAATTGATTATTTACAACTAGTATCTGCAAGTGGTAAAAAAAATTCTAGTAGAGAACAAGAAATATCTGAAATTAGTAGATCATTAAAAATTTTAGCAAAGGAATTAAATGTTCCTGTTATTGCATTATCGCAATTATCAAGAGCACCAGAACAAAGAAAAGATGACCATAGACCTATATTATCAGATTTAAGAGAATCAGGAGCTATTGAGCAAGATGCTGATATTGTTATGTTTTTATATAGAGATGATTATTATAATGAAAATAGTGAAGATAAAAATATTGCGGAAGTTATACTTGCAAAACATAGAGGTGGGTCAACTGGTACTGTAAAATTAGCTTGGCTTGGAAATTATACTAAGTTTGCTAATTTGGAAAGAAGGTATCAAGATTAAATGCTAGAAATAGAAGAGAAAGTATTAGATACTATAAATAAATACAATTTAATAGAAGAGAATGATAAAATAATTGTTGCAGTTTCAGGTGGACCAGATTCAATGTGCTTATTGAATATATTATATAATTTTAGAATTAATAATATAAAAAAATATGAATTATATGTAGCACATGTTAATCATTGTATACGAAAAGATGCAATAGAAGATGAAAAATATGTAGAGGAATACTGTAAAAGAAGAGAAATCCCATGTTATATAAGAAGAATTGATGTAAATAAATTAGCAGTTGATAGTAAAAGGGGACTAGAAGAGACAGGTAGAAAAGTTAGATATGAGTTTTTTGAAGAATTGTATAAAAAATTAGGTGCCAATAAAATTGCAATTGCACATAATAATAATGATAATGCAGAAACCATTCTGATGAATATTATCAGAGGAACAGGAATTGTTGGACTAAATGGTATAGTTCCAATTAGAGATAATAAATATATTAGGCCAATTATTGAATGTGATAGGATACAAATAGAAGAATATTGTAAAATTAATAATATAATACCAAGGATAGATGAAACTAATAAATTTAATGACTATACAAGGAATAAAATTAGAAATATTTGTATACCATATATAAAAGATGAGTTAAATTCTAATATTATTGATAATTTAAAGAGGTTATCAGATATAGCAAGAGAAGAAAATGATTTTATAAATAAAATTATAAGGGAAAATTATAATAGAATAAAAATAGAAGAAAAAGAAAAGAATATAGTTATTGATTTAAAGACATTTAACAGTTTAGATATTTTTATTAGAAAAAAAATGATATTTTATATTATAGGATTATTACTTGGAAGCCCTACGGGAATAAGCAAAATACATATTGAAGATATAATAAAAATGTGTGAAAAAAATATAGGAAATAAATACTTAATGCCAAATAAAAGTGTAAAAATTTTACTAAAAAACAAAAAAATTTTTTTTCTTATTGATACTAACCTTCCGTAAGAAAGTATTGATATAACTAAGGTTAAGGAAAAAAATCTTTTAATAAATGTATTGCAATGTAAATGCAAATATGCTATATTGTAATTTGTTAGTAAGAAAAACAAGGAGGATTACTTTGAAAAATGGATTAAAAACGCTAGCTATGTGGCTAGTTATAGGAATAATTTTTATGGTTATAATTGTATCTATTATAGATAATAGTGATACAAAGATGAGTTATTCAGATTTGTTAATGAAAATAGAAAGTGGAGAAGTAACTGAAATGGAGATTGCGGCAGATGGTAAAAAAGCTTTAGTTACGTTAAAAGGTGAGAGTGTACAAAAGGAAGTAAATATTCCTAATATGCAAAGTTTTATGGACTATACCCAAGAAAGTTTAGCAGCTGGAGAATTTAAATTAACTGAAAAATCACAATCTTTTGCAATAACATTGTTAAGTTTATTATCACCATTTGGTATATTAATAATTTTCTTAATATTTTGGTTTTTATTTATGAATAATCAACAAGGTGGAAATAAAACAATGTCTTTTGGTAAAAGTAAAGCTAGATTAATTGGTTCTACTGATAAAAATAGAGTTACTTTTGAAGATGTTGCTGGAGTTGACGAAGAAAAAGAAGAATTGCAAGAAATTGTAGAATTTTTAAAATCTCCAAGAAAATTTATAGATATGGGAGCAAGAATACCAAAAGGAGTACTATTAGTTGGTCAACCAGGTACTGGTAAAACATTACTTGCAAAAGCTGTTGCAGGAGAAGCTGGAGTGCCATTTTTTATTATCAGTGGTTCGGATTTTGTTGAGATGTTTGTTGGTGTTGGTGCATCAAGAGTTAGAGATTTATTTGACCAAGCTAAGAAAAATGCACCATGTATTGTTTTTATAGATGAAATAGATGCAGTTGGACGTCAAAGAGGAGCTGGACTTGGTGGTGGACATGATGAAAGAGAGCAAACATTAAATCAATTATTAGTAGAAATGGATGGATTTGCACCGAATGAAGGTGTTATAGTTTTGGCAGCAACTAATAGACCAGACGTATTAGATAAAGCTTTATTAAGACCTGGAAGATTTGATAGACAAATTGTAGTTTCAGCACCAGATGTGAAAGCAAGAGAACAAATATTAGAAGTTCATGCTAGAAAGAAAAAATTAGCAGATGATGTAGATTTAAAAATAATTGCAAAAAATACTTCTGGATTCTCAGGAGCAGATTTAGAGAATGTATTAAATGAAGCTGCATTATTAGCAGCAAGAAAAAATCAAGATAGAATAGATATGACAGATATTGAAGATGCAATGGTTAAAGTTACTATGGGACCAGAAAAGAAAACAAGAGTAAGAAGTGAAAAAGAAAAGAAATTGGTTTCATACCATGAAGCAGGGCATGCTGTCGTGAGTAGATATTTACCAACACAAGATCCAGTACATCAAATATCTATTGTTCCAAGAGGGATGGCTGGAGGTTATACTATGTATAGACCAACAGAAGATAAGTCTTTTATGTCAAAAACAGAAATGGAAGAGACAATAGTATCCATGCTTGGTGGTAGAGCTGCAGAACAATTAATTTTAAATGATATTTCAACAGGAGCAAGTAACGATATCGAAAGGGCTACAAAAATTGCAAGAGAAATGGTTATGAAATATGGTATGAGTAAAAGACTAGGAACGATTATGTTTGGCTCTGGACAAGAAGAAGTATTTTTGGGAAGAGATTTTGGACATCAAAGAGATTATAGTGAACATACAGCAGATATAATTGATGAAGAAGTTAAAAAGATTATAGATATAGCATATGAAAGAGCAATAAGGATATTAAGTGATAACGTAGATAAACTTCATATAGTTGCAGGAATATTATTAGAAAAAGAAAAAATAGATGGTTCAGAATTTGAAGCAATATTTAATAATTAAAAAAGAAAGCGGAAATGCTTTCTTTTTTAATTATTAAGTTATTCTACTACTCTATTACGTTCATTTTTATTTTCGTTTTTGCACATTTTTTCATATTCTTTACATTTTATTTTATATTCCATTTGTGAAGTTAAATACCTATAATACATAAAACCTTGTTCATATTGAAGCATGGGATTTAACATAGGATCTCTTGAGAAAAAATCATTTACTCTAGGATCAAAGTTCATATCATATGGTGAATAAGCAGTGTTATAATCCATATTTTTATCCATTTTCTAACTAACCTCCAGAAAAAATATTATAGGAAATAGCCTATATAAAAAGGTATGCACAAAATTTTAAGAAAATGAATAATATTAGAGTATATTAAATTAATTTGCAATATAGGTTGGACAAAATATAAATAAAAAATCAAATGAGAAAAACGAAGAAAATATCATGTAAAATAAAGAAAAATAAAGATAAGTATAAAGTAATGAAGAAAAATTGATTTTTGATAAAAATAAGGATAACTATATGTTTAAAAGGGATAATTTATAAGTTTGAAAAAGTGTTATATATATTGTATAATATACAAGTCTTACCAATAAAACCTCAGAATATTTTATTTTAATAATAAAATATATAGATAAAACTAAAAGGAGTGTGTATATATAATTTGATTAGGCGAATGAAGTATTATACAAAAGAGATAGGCAAAGCCTTAGGAATAGTATTATTTAGTTTTTCTATAGTTGTGGTAATGATTTTATTAAAATATAAGCCAGTTTTTGCAGTAGAGCTAAATGGAGAAAAATTGGGTTATGTTTCAAATAAAGAACAAATAGAAAGTTCAATAGAAGATTATAAAAATTATAGGGGAGATAATATAGCTTTTATTGATATTGAAGAGTTACCAACGTATGAATTTAAATTACTAAATAATAAAATAGATACAAACGAAGAAGAAGTATTATTGGGAGTACAAGAAAGTTCAATTATAACATATGTATCATATGCTATAAAATTGGATGGGGAAACAAAAAAAGAAGTTAGAACATTAGAAGAAGCTGAAGAAGTTGTTAATAATATAAAAGAAGAATATAAAGATAAGATAGACTTAGATTTAACAATCGAAGAAGTTTATGAAAGTGAAGATCCAAATGATGGATTTGTAGAAAAAGAGGTTGCAAAGACAGAGATAAGTTCTATTTTAGATGATAGAATAAAAGCAAAAGAAGAAGAAGAGGCTAAAAAGAAGGCTGAAGAAGAAAAAGCAAAAAAGGCTGCAGCTGCAAAAAAGGCCGCTTTAGCAAAAGCAAATACTCAAAGTAGTTCTAGTACATCAACACAAACAACATCACAATCACTTGGAATAACATTATCATATCCAATATCTGGAGGAAAAGTATCTTCAAGATTTGGATCAAGGAGTTCAATAAGAAGTAGTGCACATACAGGTTTAGATATATCAGCACCTTATGGAACACCTATACATCCAGTAAGTAATGGAACAGTAACTTTTGCTGGTACAAAAGGTTCATATGGTAAGTTGATTATCATATCTCATGGTAATGGTGTTGAAACATGGTATGGACATTGTAGTTCAATAAATGTAAGTGCAGGTCAGAGTGTTACAACATCAACTACAATAGGAGCAGTTGGATCAACAGGAAATTCAACAGGAAATCATTTGCATTTAGAGATAAGGAAAAATGGAACGCCATTAAATCCACAAAATTATCTTTATTAATATTAATAGGAATTAAGTGAGTTTTCATTTGATTCCTATTTTTTGCTATGGAAAATTTGATTAGATAGTAATAAGATGGTATAATATGTAATGATAAAATATTGCCATATGAGGAGGAATTTAAGTGAATTTAAACGAAATATTAAAAGAGATTAAAGAATTAAATATTTCAAAAGATGATTTTTATATTGAAGGAGATGCAGCACTAGTTGTTAGAGAAATTATAGATAACGCGGATACAATAAAAATCTGTATGAATAAAGATATGATAAAATTTTTAGTGAATACACATAAAGTGGTGGCTAAGGATACAAAACATTTTATATATAACAAAATTGAAATTAGAGAAGGAAAGATATCTTGTTTTGATATGGAAGAATATGAACCATACAATCTAGAAAGCATTAGCAAAAGAATGTATATTTTGTTGGAGTCAAATAATGATATAGACTTAATAAAAAAAATAAAAGAATATGTAGGTCCATCATTTTTATACATTATGAACGAAGAAGAATATGAAGTCGAAAAGAAAAAAGGAGCTAAGTTAGAAGAAATAGATAGTAGGGGTGAAACTCCAATATTTAGGGCTGTTAGAAATAATAATATAGAATTGACTAAAAGAATGATTGAAGACGGTGCTAATGTAAATGCATTAAATAGTAAAGGATGTAATTTAGGATTTTTCTGTAGTAGTCTAAATATGATGAAATTATTAATAGAAAATGGGCTAAATATTAAAACAAAAAACTACAAAGGAAACACATTATTTGAGTATATTGAAGACAATAAAATTAAAGAATATTTATATAATTTGTAAAAAAACACTAAAATGTTGACATAATAAAAGAAAAATGATAAAATAAAGTTCATTAATGAATTATATGGAGTTCCAAGAATCTATAATGAAAGGATGGTTCTCATGTCAGGCAAATGCATTCGGTGCGAATACTTCGATGGAAGAGACTGGTGTAACTACTGGGACAGAATGACTCAGCCGAGTCGATCTTGTATAGAATTTTCTCCTGAAGCACCTGTACCAAAGGAAGAATATCTTAAAGATGATGACAGTGACTAGGCTAATTGCTAATGACATTGTTGTCGAAACTCCAGGAGCCGAGTTCAATATGAACTCGGCTTCTTTTAAAATATAGGAGAGAGATATATATGGATAGTATAAAAATATTAGTAAAACTAATTTATAATAATTCAAATGTTCCTGTAATAGAGCAATTGAATATAGATAATGATGTTACTATGGAAAGTATTGAAGCAACTATAAATGAAATGATGAAAAAAGGATTTATGTACATGTATATAAAAATGAGGAAAGATGCTGGAGAATATATTTGGATTATAGATTATCTGAAAAGTAAAACACAAAACATAGAAATAGATTTAAGTGAATCTATTGGTATTGACAAAGAATTGTTGGTTGGTATAAACAGAAATCTATGCTATAAAATAAATTCAAATACTAAATTAAGGATGTTATTGAACAATATGGATTACCCATATGAAATTTCCTTACCAGAAGATATATTTATTTCTAATTATGATGAATTGATAAAGAATAAATATATAAATAAAATCAACATATACAACTCAGATTTGTTTTTGACTAAAGAATTACTAGAAAAATGTGGAGAAATAATAGGAGATATTAAAATAAATGATTTAAACTATAATATTAGTGAATATTTGAAAGTAAAGAGTATAGTTGAAAAAATTATTACTCAGATATCCGATAAAAATGAATTTGAAAAATTTATGACAATATATAATTATCTAGTTAATTCTATAGATTATGAAAAAAATAGTTTAAATAGATATAGTTTAAAAGGTGCGTTATGTTATGGAAAATGTGTATGTGCAGGTTATGTTGAAGCATTATCTTTGTTGCTAAGTAAGGCAGGCATAGAATGTATCGAGGTTTATGGAAATACCAGATTAGTAGATGGTAGAGGTTTCCCAGAACATGTTTGGAGTCAGGTAAGAATTAATGGAAAATGGTATAATTGTGATATTACATGGGATTCAATGCAAAGAAAGAAAAGAGATGATTATGAATTTTGTCTATTATCGGATAGTGAATTTTCAAGACATTATCCTTTAAAGAGAAATCAAGTTATTAATAAGTGTGGAGAGACATTCGATAGAGTAAATGTTAAAAGAGAAATAAAATGTCAAATTCAAGAAATAGATAGATGAAAAACATATAAAATAGAGATACAATATTACCGTATTTTTGGAGAAACAGTATATAGCAATAGCAGAAAATAACAACTATTTAAAGAAGAAATTTCTATGGTAATACAAATTAGCATGTAAACTATTATCAAGGTCACAAAGAATTGCAATTATAATTAAAAATTTTGTTTTTCTATCTGTTAAAAGCAATGAAAATATCTTTTGATATTTTTTAAGAATTTGCTTTAGAGAAAGCTTCATAATTAACAATTTTTTTAACAGTCGTCTATTTTATGTAAGTATAAAGTGTTTTTACACTGATTTTAGATTCTGGATAATTGTTTAATATTATATAGAGTGATTGCCTTTAATCAGTCAAAGATTTGGTATCTCTAAATTCTTTATTAATATATTCTTCGATTTTATATCTTTATTCAAATGTAAGATTTTTATTAAAATTTTTATTTTCATAATTAAACTTTGTTTTACAAAAAAAATTACAACTATATTATGTTATAAATTGCATTTAATCTAATATTAAGAATATGTTTAAATACTTATTTTAAGTCTTTCTTTTTATAATTAAATTTACTAATTGCACATTGAAAAAAATTGAAATATTAAGTTTGACTTTATTACGATTTCATGGTAATATATAGGAAATCATAGCTAATTATAATAAAATAAAAAGAAGAATAAAAATGAAAAAATATGAAAAAATTTCTATCAAAATAGTTAAATTTACTGAAAAAGATGCTGTAACAACTGGAGGTTGCATGAGTAAAGGTAGAGGATGCTAAACAAAAAGGCATTCGCCTTTTTGTTTAATGAGGTAAATATAAATGCTTTAATAAAAAATTATTTATAAATAAAAAGGAGAAGATTATGTCTAAAAATAATGAGTACGTTACAGAAATAACTAATATAGAAGATGATTTTGCAAAGTGGTATACAGATATTGTTTTAAAAGCTGAGTTAGCAGACTATTCGGATACAAAGGGTTGTATTGTTATTAGACCATATGGATATAAAATATGGGAAAATATCAAGAATTGCTTAGACAGAGAATTAAAAAGTATAGGAATAGAAAATACAAGTTTTCCTTTACTAATACCTGAAAGTTTACTACAAAAAGAAAAAGAACATGTAGAGGGATTTGCACCTGAAGTTGCATTAGTTACAGAAGCTGGTGGAAAAAAACTTGCAGAAAAATTATGTATTAGGCCTACTTCTGAAACAATATTTATGTCTATGTATTCAAAGTGGTTAAAATCTTGGAGAGACTTACCATTTTTATATAATCAGTGGTGTAATGTATTGAGATGGGAAAAGGAAACAAGACCTTTTCTAAGGTCAAGAGAATTTTTATGGCAAGAAGGTCATACAATTCATGAAACAGAGAAAGAAGCAAGAGAGCTTACACTAAGAATATTAGATATATATGCAGAAGTAATTGAAAACAATTTAGCTATGCCAGTAATTAAAGGAAAAAAAACGGAGATAGAGAAGTTTTCTGGAGCACAAGAAACTTATACAGTTGAATCTCTAATGTATGATGGAAGAGCATTACAATCAGGAACGTCTCATTATTTTGGGCAAAACTTTACAAAACCTTTTGATGTTAAATTTCAAAATAGAAATAGTGAAGATGAATATGCATATCAGACATCTTGGGGAATTAGTACACGATTAATAGGCGGGATTATTATGAGTCATGGAGATAACAGAGGATTAAAGCTTCCTCCTAAAATAGCGCCTATTCAAATAATTGTAGTTCCGATATCTATGAAAAATGATAAAGTTATTGCGAAATGTCAAGAAATATATGATAAACTTTCAAATCAATTTAGAGTAAAAATAGATTTAAGAGACCAATATTCTGCAGGTTATAAATTTAATGATTGGGAAATGAGAGGAGTGCCTATAAGAATAGAATTAGGTTTAAGAGATATCGAAAATAATCAGTTAACAATAGTAAGAAGGGATACATTTGAGAAATTCAATTTAAAAATGGATGAATTGTTAAAAATAGGTGATATTTTGAATAAGATTCAAGATAATATGTATAATACATGTTTAGAGCATAATATGAAAAAAACTAGTACGGTTACAACTCTTAATGAATTTGAAGAAAAAATAAATAAAAATCAAGGTTATATTAAAGCTATGTGGTGTGGTAATTCTGAATGTGAAAATAAAATCAGAGAAATTACTGGGGCAAAATCTAGATGTATACCATTTAACCAAGAAAGAATCAGTGATATTTGTGTATGTTGTGGAAAAAAAGCTAAAGAAATGGTAATATGGGGAAGACAATATTAAAATTATTTTGTTATAATATAAAACAAAAGTAGATATAGAAAAATTAATTATATCTACTTTTGTTTATTATTTTATTTAAGTTAAAAATAATAATTAGTTAAATTCTGATTAAAGTATTTTTGACTAAAATGGAGGTTTTATGGATAAAACTTTAAAAGAAATAATTGAGAAAGTGAAAGAAAACGGAGGAAAGATATATCAAGTAGGTGGAAGTGTAAGAGATGAAATATTGGGTATACCAAATAATGATGAAGATTATTGTGTGACAGGATTAGAAGAAGAAGAGTTTGAAAATATATTTCCAAATGCATTAGAATTAGGTAAAAGTTTTAAAGTATATAATATGGATGGTAAAGAAATTGCTCTAGCTAGGACTGAGAAAAAAACAAAGTTAGGTCATAAAGGATTTGAAATATGTACTAATAAAAATATAACTATAGAACAAGATTTAAAAAGAAGAGATATAACAATTAATTCAATAGCAAAAGACTTATATACGAATAAATATATAGATCCATTTAATGGAATAAGTGATATAAAAAATAAAATAATAAGAGCAACAAGTGATGCTTTCTGTGAAGATCCTTTAAGAGTATATCGAGTAGCAAGATTTTCTGCAACTTTAGATTTTTTTGTAGAAGATACTACTATAAATATGATGGAGACATTAAAAGATGAAATGTTATATATTTCGAAAGAAAGAGTTTTTAAGGAATTTTATAAGGCAATGAAAAGCAAAAATCCTCAAAAATTTTTTGAAGTTCTTTATAAAGCAAATGTTTTAAATGTTCATTTTGAAGAAATATATAATTTGAGTAAATATGATTATAAAGAAGAAAATGCTTTTAAATATGTGATGAAAAAATTAAAAAATTCTGTAGATTTAACTGATGATGAGAATATAAGATTTGCTGTTTTAATGATATGTATTGGTAATACTATGGAGAATAATACAATATTAAAATTAAATTTAAATAGTTTGGCAAAACGAATTGGATTGCCAAAAAAATGGATTGAATGTGTAAATAGTGCTATAATGAATATTGATAAATACATAAATTATAATAAACTAAATATATTACAAAAAGTAGATTTTCTTGAAAATGTATTTAAGTCTAATATAGGATTTGATGGATTAAAAATTATGTGTATTGCTAATAATTGTTATAATATAGAGTATAATAATATAAACTTTGAAAAAATAGCAGAAGAAATGTTGAGAAAAATAGATGGTAAGTATATAATAAATAAATATAATACGAAACATGATAAATTATTTAAAGAGACATTAAGAAAAGAAAGAGCTAATTGGCTCAAAAATAATATACATGGGGGAAGAAAAAATGTTTAAATTAAAAAGTGAAAAAGGTTCAGTAGTAGTGTATGTTTTAGTTACAATGATAGTGTTTACTATTATTTGTGTTGCAATTTTTATAAGAAGTTCAAATAAGCAACAAATGCAAATTGAGACATTAGATAAGTTGCAAGAATTATATAGTAGTAATGAAACTGCTGAAGATGTATATAAAAAGTATATCGGAGGAGATGTTATTCCAATATATACACAAGAACAATTTTTAGCAATAGGGTCAGATTCTGTGTTGAATATAAATAATACTGTTTATAAATTGTCAAAAGGTTTAACTTATTATTTGCAAAGTAATATTAATATATCTTCACGAAATGATGCTACAAATATAATCAATATGATAAAAAATAAAGAGATAAATTTTGAAGGGCAAGGCTATAAGATATATATGAGCAATGGAGATGTGTATACAGAAGATACTAATTATACAGAGCCAGAATGATATTGTCGTTTTTTTGTACTATTAAATTTAGCTCTGAACAGTAACATGAATGTGAATAAAATTCATCAATTTTATTCACATTCATTGACTTTTACATAAAAAAATAATAATATATTATAGATGAATAAAAACTAATTAAGGAGGATTTTATGGGAGAAGTTATAGTAATAACCTCAGGTAAAGGTGGAGTAGGCAAGACAACAACAACTGCAAATCTTGGTTCTGCATTAGCTTTAAATGGAAAAAAGGTTGTTTTAGTAGATACAGATATAGGCTTAAGAAACTTAGATGTTGTAATGGGACTTGAAAATAGAATTGTTTATGACATAGTAGATGTTGTTGAAAAAAAATGTAAACTTAGACAAGCACTAATAAAAGATAAAAGATTTAAAGAACTATATTTACTACCTGCTGCACAAACTAGAGATAAAAGTGCTGTGAATGAAGAACAAATGATAGAACTAACAGATAAACTAAAAGAAGAATTCGATTTTATATTAATTGATTGCCCTGCAGGAATAGAACAAGGATTCAAAAATGCTATAGCAGGAGCTAATAGGGCTATAGTTGTTACAACAGCAGAAATATCAGCCATAAGAGATGCCGATAGAATAATAGGATTACTAGAGTCATCTGAAATAAAGAATCCTGAATTAGTGATAAATAGATTAAGGCCAGCTATGGTAAAAAAAGGCGAAATGATGGATGTTAATGATATTGTTGATTTATTATCAATAGAATTAATAGGTGTAGTACCAGATGATGAATACATAATTACGCAAACAAATAGAGGCGAACCAGTTATTTCGAATAAAAAAGCACCTTCAGGCAAAGCTTATTTAGAGATTGCTAGAAGAATTCTAGGGGAAAATATTGAAGTCTCAATACCTGGAAAAGAAAAGGAAGGTTTCTTTAGTAAGTTAAAAAGTATATTTACACGAAAAAAATAGTTGGAGGTAAAGCATGTTTGAAAATGTTTTAAAATTTTTTAAAGGTATGTCAAAAAAGAAACAAAATGAAAATCAATCTAAAGATACTGCGAAAGAGAGACTTCATTTAGTTCTAATGCAAGATAGAGCAAATGTATCTGCAGACTTCCTAGAATTAATGAAACAAGAGATAATAGAAGTTATAAAAAAATATGTAGAGGTTGATGAAAAATCTATAGATGTAAGGCTTACTAATAAGTCAAATGACGATGGTACAAATGGAGCACCTGCATTATATGCTAATATACCAATAGTTAATATAAGAAATGATATGAAAAAGGAAATAATAAAAGAAGAAAATGATGAAAAAGTATTAGAAGATAAAAAAGATGAGAAAAAAGAATTAGATAAAAAAAATGAAATGTCTGAGCAAAAGCAAGAAGAAGTTGAATTAGAAAAAAATATAGATGAAAATAAAGAAGAACAAAAAAATGAGGATGAAGAAAATAATAATAAGGAAAAAGAAATAATTGAGGAAAAAATAGAAGAGGTAGAAAAAGGTGACAATAAACAAGAGAATATAGATGAAAAAGAAATAAAAGAAGAAAAAATAAAAGAGGGTAGCAAAGTATAAAATTAAATATATATAAAGAACTAAAAAATATTTTTTAAGATTTGAGGTTATTAAATGAAAAAGAGAATTCTTAAAAATATGGACTGGGGAATACTTATATGTAGTTTAATATTATTTGCTGTAGGAGCAATTGCATTGTTATCTGCAACTCAAAATTCTGATTATGAAGAGTTTAAAAAACAAATACAATGGTTTTTAATATGTATACCAATATTTTTGATTGTGGTATCAATAGATTATGAATTGATTGCGAAGTTTTCACCAATATATTATGGAGTTACTATTATTTTATTAATATTAGTACTCTTTACAGAAGAAAAAAATGGTGCTACAAGCTGGTTTGATTTAAAATTTTTTCAATTTCAACCAGCAGAGTTTGCTAAAATTACTGTAATATTATTTATTGCTTTTATAATGACGAAATTACAGAAAAGGAAAAAGACAGATATTAATAAACCATTAAGATTATTAGCTGTTATAGTTAGTTTAGCAGTTCCTATATTATTAATTATTAAACAGCCTGATTATGGTACAGCTATGGCATTCATAGTAGCATTTGCATTTATGTTATTTGTTTGTGGAATATATAAAAGATATATATTTGGGGCTATTTTAGCAGTTGTAATAATTGTTCCAATATTATTTATATATGTGTTACCAGATCATGCAAAAAAAAGGATAGAGGTATTCTTAGATCCAAATCTAGATCCTCGTGGCTCTGGATATAATATAATACAATCAAAGTTAGCAATTGGTGCAGGACAATTATTAGGAATGGGAATTTTTAAAGGAAATCAAACACAATTAGGTTTCTTATATCCTAAAACAACAGATTTTATATATTCTGTGATAGGTGAAGAAATGGGATTCCTTGTTGCAGGTGGTGTAGTAGTAATATATGTAACACTCATAACTCGAGCGATTTATATAGCAAAAACTGCAAAAGATGATCTGCGGTTCATATATAGCTAGTGGAATTGCAGGCATATTCTTCTTCCATATGGCAGAAAATATTGGTATGACGATAGGGTTACTTCCAATAACAGGGGTTCCACTGCCTTTTGTCAGTTATCGGAGGAAGTTCATTAATAACAAGTTTTATATTACTAGGTTTATTAATGAATATAAGTGGAAGAAGACAAAAGGCAATATTCGTAGAATAAGGAGTATATATGTATTTGCATAAATTAAAAATAAAAAATGTGGAGCTAGAAAATAATATTTTTCTAGCTCCAATGGCAGGTATAACAGACCTGCCATTTAGATTAATATGTAAAGAGTTTGGACCCGGTCTAGTATTTACAGAGATGATAAGCAGTAAAGGTATATTTTACAATGATGAAAAAACATTAAAATTAATGAATATGAAAAATGAAAAAAAGCCTATAGCTATTCAAATTTTTGGAAGTGATATAGAAGCTATAAGGTGTGCTACAAAATTTGTATCTGAATATGCTGATATTATTGACATAAATATGGGATGTCCTGCTCCAAAAGTAGTAAAAAACGGAGATGGAAGTAAATTATTATTAAATTTAGATTTGGTAGGAAAAATTGTAGAAACAGTTGTTAAAAATAGTAATGGGGTTCCTGTAAGTGTAAAAATAAGAAAAGGATGGAATAAAGAAAATGTTGTAGCTGTGAAAGCAGCTAGAATTATTGAATCCGCGGGTGCATCTATGTTAACAATTCATGGTAGAACAAGAGATGAATATTATTCAGGAAATGTTGATTTGGATATAATAAAAGAAGTGAAAGAATCTGTTAGAATTCCTGTAATAGGCAATGGAGATATAATAGATGAAAAATCAGCTGTAAAGATGTTTGAATATACTGGAGTAGATGGAATTATGATTGGAAGAGGAGCCTTAGGAAACCCATGGATTTTTAATAAATTAATATACTATCTAGAAAATGGAAAGTATAAAGATGATGTAAACAATGAAGAGAAATTAAATATTATTTTAAAACATTTAGAGTTATTAGTCGAAGAAAAAGGTGAAATAGTTGCTGTAAAGGAAATACGAAAACATATAGGTTGGTACATTAAAAATTTGAAAAATTCTAGTAAAATAAGAGGAATTATAAATACTATAACTGATAGGAAAAGCTTAGAAAATTATTTAATAGAATACTTTAAAGCTATTTGAATAAAAATGGTAAGAGGATAATTTTATCTTCTTATCATTTTTTTTGTTAATGCTCATAAAATATATTTAATTTTTTTGAAGTGATTAATTGAATTTTGAGCTTTAAGTTTTTAGGAGGATATATAGTGAAAAATAATAAAAAAGTATTAATATTTATAGTTTTAATTATTTTGTTTTTAAGTATAGTTTTTTTTATAAAAAATTATTATAAAAATATGATTATTGGCAATAATATAAGTAGTAAATCTACACAAGAAATTGTAGATAATATTTTAAATATGAAATCCTATGATTCAAATATAACAGTCAAAATAATTAGCAATAAAAACGAGAATACATATGTTATAAATCAAGCTAATATAGGTGATAAATTATTTAAACAAGAAATATTAGAGCCAGAAAATATAAAAGGTACAGTAATTATATATGATAACGGAAAATTAAACATAAAAAATACAAAATTGAATTTGAATAAACTATATGAAGATTATAAATATATTACAAATAATCAATTATTATTAAAATCTTTTATAGATGATTATAAAAATAAAGAAATAGCAAACTTTGATGAAAATGAAGAGAATATAGTATTAAATGTTAAAACAGATGTAAATAAATATATTGTTTATAAAACTTTAATAATTGATAAAAGTACAGGGAAGCCAAAAGAATTACAGGTAAAAGATGGTTCACAAAATACACTAGTTTACATATTATATAATAGGATAGAGGTTAATGGAATAAAAGATGATAAAATATTATCTTAAATATAAATTAGCTTCTACAATATTTAAAATATAACAAAATATAAATTCTAAATATGGAAATTAGTAGGAGTGAATATTATGATAATAAAAAGAGGAGATATGTTTTATGCTGATTTAAGTCCAGTAGTTGGTTCAGAGCAAGGTGGGATACGTCCTGTTTTAATTATACAAAATGATTTGGGAAATAAATATAGCCCTACTGTTATAGCAGCTGCAATAACATCGCAAATAAATAAAAATAAATTACCTACTCATATAGAAATAGATTCAGAAGAATTTGGATTAAAATCTGATTCTGTAATTTTAACAGAGCAAATTAGAACTATTGATAAGAGTAGACTTAAAGAAAAAATTGGTCATATAGATGATGAAAATATAATGAATAAAATAAATAATGCTTTAGGAGTAAGTTTTGGATTGGATGAATAGTTGAGCAATATTGACTCAACTATTCATCTAATCCATATTTTTATTAGAAAATAAAGTATTTTTTATTTGTAATTCCCAATATCGTATAGTCTGTAAAATAATATAGAAATGATATATAGTAATTTATAACAGACTGTAACTTGATGGTCCCACGAATTTTTACATCATAAAAAATACATTTTTTTCTTGAATTAGTAAGTTTAATTTTAAATAGTTAATGGAATAAAAATTTTTTCATTACAATAATATTGTAAGAATCTTTGTGTTATGATAAGATATAATAAATTTTATAAAGAAAAAAAGAGGGAATTAGATGGATAAGAAAAAAAATTTAGCTTTTAATATTTTAGCTATTGTTTTAATAGCTGTATTTTGTTTAGCAATATCACCAGTTACATTACAAAATGATACATATTATACAATAGCAATAGGTGAATATATAGCTCAAAATGGAATATCAGTTTTATCAAACGGAGTGGATCCTTTTTCATGGCATGAAGGTTTACCATATACTTTTCCTCATTGGCTATATGATTTAGGAATGTTTGAAATATTTAATATAGGTGGATTTGATGGAATATATATATCAACACTTATATTATCATGTATATTAGGAATAGCAGTTTATTTCGTAAATTCAAAATTAACCAAGAATAAAGTACTATCTTTTCTTATAACAATACGGTGTGATGTATTTTATGAAATCATATGTAGCAGCTAGAGCACAACTTGTTACATTTATTTTGTTTATTATTGCTATATATTTTATTGAAAAATTCTTAGAATCCAAAAAGAAGAGATATGCAGTTGGGCTTATAATAATTCCAACACTTATTGCAAATCTTCATGTAGCTGTATGGCCATTTTATTTTGTTTTATTCTTACCTTATATTGGTGAGTACATAATTTCACTATTAGGAAATGCAAATTTAATTAGAATAATAAAAATAAAATTTTTAAAATTGAAACTGAATAAAAAGAATATAAATGAAGAAAAAATAAAAAATATACAAGCTAGGATTGCTTCGCTTGAAGCTGAAATGATTATACAAAATGAAAATACAAATAAACGTAGAACAAGATCATATAAAATAATAATTGAAAAAAATGATAATGTTAAGGCACTAATATTAATAATGATAATATGTGGATTTACAGGACTACTTACTCCACTTGGAGATACGCCATATACATATTTATTAAAAACTGTTGAAGGAAATACTATGGATAATATAAATGAGCACTTACCTCTTACGTTGATTAATTCAAAGGATTTCTTATGCTTAATAATTGTATTTTTAGCAATATTATTATTTACAGATACTAAAATTAGATTAAGAGATTTGTTTATGATTGGAGGTTTGTTGTTATTAGCATTAAGCTCTAGAAGACAAATTTCAATGTTTGTATTAATAGGTTCAGTTGTCTTGAACAGATTGGTAACATCATTATTCAATAAGTATGATCCAAAAGGGTTTGATAAACTAAAGAATTTTATGCTCAAGTCAGAGGGAGTTATTATTACTGTTGGTATAGTTTTAATTATAAGTATTTATATGTTTAAACCAAAAGTTAATAATCAATATATAAGTGAAAGTTCATATCCAGTAGCTGCTTCAAATTATATATTAGAAAATGTAGATATAGAAAATATGAGAATATATAATGAATATAATTATGGAAGTTATTTATTATTTAGAGGAATACCAGTATTTATAGATTCAAGAGCTGATTTATATGCTCCAGAATTTAATGGAGGAAGAGATATATTTTCAGATTTTATTAATATATCTAATATAAGTGTATATTATGAAAATAAATTTAAAGAATATGAAATAACACATGTTTTAGTTTATAAAAATGCCAAATTAAATATGTTCTTATCTAGAAATCCAGATTATAAATTGTTATATAATGATGATTATTTCTATTTTTATGAAAGATTGGCAAGTAATGATTAAATAGCATTTATTAATTGCTCAAATGGAGGTTACTATGGAAGAAAAACTAAAGAAAAGTTGGATAAAAATTATTGGATTTATAATATTATTTATAGTAATAATGCAAGGTGTAAATATATTAATTACAAATAATTTAACTGAAAGTAAAGTAATAATACAAGGATTTCTTAGCTTAACATATTATGAAAATACAGGTGGTGCTTTCGGAGTTGGACAAGGAGATACAATTGGTTTTGCAATAATTAGTATAATTGTAATTGCTATAATAATAAGATTTATGATTTTACAAAGAGATAGAATTGATACAAAAACTATGATTGCTTTAGAATTGATAATTGCTGGAGGAGTTAGTAATTTAATAGATAGATTATTTAGAGGATTTGTTGTAGATTATATTGATATAAATCAATTAATAAAATTTCCAATATTTAATTTAGCTGATTTTTGTATAAGTGTAGGTTGGATTATTCTTGTAGTTTCAATAATAAGATTTTGGCTTAAAGAAGTTAGAACTTTAGAAAAGAATAAAAATAAAGAAGATAAGACATAGTTTTTCACACTATGTCTTTAAAAATAATATAAAGGAATGAAATAAAAATGAATAGATATATAGTCAAAAAGGAAGATATGAATAAAAGAATAGATAAATTAATCTCCGAAGTGTATAAAGATATTTCTAGAGTTATGATACAGAAATTAATCATTGAAGAAAATTTAAAAGTTAATGATAATAAGGTAAAAGCTTCTTATAAAGTTAATGTAGGTGATATTATAGAATTTAATATAGATGAACCAGAAGAATTAGATATAAAAGCACAAGATATCCCACTTGATGTCATATATGAAGATAATGATATAATTGTAATAAATAAGAAAAAGGGAATGGTAGTACATCCTGGAAATGGTAGAACAGAAGATACTTTGGTTAATGCATTAATGGGAAGGTGTAAAGATAGTTTATCTGGTATAGGAGGGAAGATTAGACCTGGTATTGTTCATAGATTAGATAAAGATACATCTGGAATAATTATTGTGGCTAAAAATGATAAATCACATATAAACTTATCTGAGCAAATAAAAAATAGAAAAGTAAATAAATATTATATTGCATTAGTAAGAGGAAATGTTATAGAAAATAATGCAACAATAAATATGCCAATAGAAAGAAGTACAAAAGATAGAAAAAAAATGGCTGTAAATGAAAAGGGAAAAGAAGCTATAACACATTTTAAGGTATTAAAAAGATATAATGGATATACATTATTGGAAATTAAAATAGATACAGGAAGAACACATCAGATAAGAGTACATTTATCTGAAATTGGTTATCCAGTTGTAGGAGATGAGGTATATTCAAACGGAAAAAATAAATTTGGAGTAAAAGGTCAATGTTTACATGCTAAGAGAATTGAATTTATACATCCTGTTACAAATAAAAAAATGGTTTTAGAAGCAGAACTACCAGTATATTTTAAAAATATTTTAAAAGAATTAGATGAAGAAGAATAGTGAGTGATTATATGGAGAAGATAAGATTACAAAAATTTTTAGCTGAATGTGGTATAGCTTCAAGAAGAAAATCGGAAGAATATATTATAGAAGGTAGGATAAAGGTAAATGGAAAAGTAGAAACAGAATTAGGAATAAAAATAGATCCTGAAACTGATAAAGTATATTTTGACGGAAAATTAGTGGAAAAAAGTGATGAAAAAGTTTATATATTATTAAACAAACCAATTGGATATGTTACAACAGTAAAGGACCAATTTAATAGAGATACAGTAATGGATTTAGTAAAAGTGAATCAAAAAGTGGTACCTGTTGGTAGATTAGATATGTATACTTCTGGAGCACTAATACTTACAAATGATGGGGATTTTGTGTATAAGATAACTCATCCAAAACATGAAGTAGAAAAAACATATAATGTTACAATAAATGGAGATATATCAGAAGATGAAATAAATCTATTAAAAGATGGAGTAATAATAGATGGTTATAAAACAAAGAGAGCCAAAGTGAAAATCTTGAAGAAAGTTACAGATAAAAACTTAACAAGGATCGAAGTAATAATACATGAAGGAAGAAATAGGCAAATAAGAAAAATGTTTAAGAGTATTAATAAAAGTGTGGTTGCTTTACATAGAAGTAAAATAGGAAGAATAGGAGTAAATGATTTAAAAATAGGAAAATGGCGATATTTAACAACTGATGAGGTTAACAGTCTATTATAATTGGACAAATATTAGGAAATATGGTAAAATATTATAGAAGATTGAATTTAAAGGTTATTGAAATTAATACCTTTTAAGGAGGAATGTGTTATGGTAAAAGATTCTGAGATAAAAACATCAATTTCACCTTTTGCGATAAGAGAGGGTGAAGTAAAAAATTTTGATGGTAAAGATGGATATGTATCAATGAACCAAATAATATATAAAATTAATTTGGGGCATATAAATGAGGTTCATTTTAAAATTATGGAATTAGTAAATAAATTTGAATTTATTACTTCAAGACAGCTATTTCAAATGTTAGAGTATATGAATGTAGATATAAAATCACAAGAAAAATTAAATAATAAATTAGAACAATTAGTAAAAAGTAAAATTTTAACTAGATATTATTTTTCATCTGAAGAAGGAAAGTGTATATATAGAATATATTGTTTAGAAAAAATGGGAAAATATTTATTAAATTCTAAGGAAATTGAATGTAGATGGCAACCAACAGATAATACAAAACCAGTAGCACTTATAAAAAAGAGATTAGCTGGAAACCAAGCAATTATTGCTTATATGAGAAAAGTAAAAACATTTGATTCATATTGTGTAAAGCCTGTATTAAAGGCAAAACAATTAGGTAAAACATTCAAACCATATGGTGGTAGTGTTAAATTATCTAAAAATGGAAAATCAATAGACTTCTTATTCGAGGTTATAAGAAGAGAAGAGGATTGGGAGAAAAGATTAGATGAAAGAATGAGACTTTATAAAGATTTTTATGAAAATTTCGTACCAAATGATTCTGATTTTGAAAGACCACCACAATTAGTTTTCATTTGCGAAGATGATAAACATATGGTAGAAACGTTTAAAGAAATTGTAAAAAATAAATTAGAGATACCTAAATTACAATTATTTTTCACAACAGACTTAAAGCAAAATGAGGAATCTTTAAAAAAGTCAATGTATGAATTTAAATTAGATGAAGATACAAAAAAATATAAAATGGAAAATGTTGAAATAAAATTATTAGATTAAAAAATGGAAACCTATAAACAAAAATAATTTGTTTATAGGTTTTTTTATCTAATTTTCATCATTATTACTATTTTCTGATAAATCAAAAGATATAGAATTTTTATTTTTAAATAAATATCTTGAATTTGAATTATCTGTTTGAATTGGATCTACATCATCTGATGAATCAAAATTCACAGATTTATAATTAAATTTATTTCTAAATTTATGATCTTTTTCATCTGTATATACTCCAGGAGTGAATCTCGTAAAATTAAATATTTTAGTTTCCTGTGGTTGTTGATATTTTGCAGGTAAAAAGTCAAGAACACCTAAACCAGATTTAAATCTTCCTTTTACATCTTTTGTCTTATAACCACATGATTTAAATCCTAGTGTTTGAATTTTTCCAGCTGGTAAAATTGAAGTCCAACCATATGAAATTCCACTTAATTTATGTTCATATTCCCCTTTATCTAAGTTATAATCAGATTTTGATTGCCAATCTCTTTTTTGTCCTAATTCTTTTTCCCACCAAGCATTATCTTCAGGAGTATTATTTCCAAAGAATATTTCAGTACCACAATTTGATAATATTGTGTCTTTAAAACCACTGTCTCTTGCGTCTCCTTCTAATTGTGAAAGATTTTGTACAGATACAATAGTTCCTACTCTATACTTTCTATATAGTGTAAATAATGCTTCTGTAGCATGACATATATATGTAGAAAATTCATCTATATACAAGAAATGAGGTATTCTTGTTTTTTCAGTACCAGGTCTAGATAATACACAATGTTGCATTGATAGTATAAAGAATAATCCAAAAGCTTTGTGACATAAACCTCCTAAATCTCCTCTTCTTGTACAAATAATAGTTACTTGTCCATCTTTTAATGTATCATCAAAATTGATGTTATTTGTTCTATTACATAGAATATTTCTAACGCCAGAATTTCTTAATAATGAATCTAGTTGATTGACAATAGGAAATACAAATTTTTCGGTATCTGCTCTATTACTTCCAGAATGATAGAAAGTCTTTTTAAAGTAATTCAATTGATTAGAATATTTTTCTACTAATTCTGGATAGTCTTTCATTTTCTCACACATTGCTTCAACTAAATCAAAGTCATTAAGCATTTTTAATAGGTCTGATAAATTAGGTAGTATACCATCTTTTATTCTTGGATACATTTCTTTTAATATAATGGCTATATTTTCAACAGCTTGAAGTGCCATGTTTTGTCTATATATTTCTTCTGAATCAGTTGATTTATCAATATAAAGCATTCCTTTTAAAACAGAAGAGATTATTATAGCTACTTTTAATGGGTCATCATAAACAAAAGGATTTAATCCAACTGAAGTCAAACTTGATGGGTCTACTAAATTAACTGGAATGTCAAAATTTTTGGCGACATTTAAAATCTTTTGTGCAGATTCCCCATCTGGTGCCATATATGTAATACCTAAGTCTTTATATATTATATTGCTTCCATTAACAGTATATATCATTTTTTTCATATATTCATTATATATTTTTTCTTTAGCTGGGTTAGGTTGTAACATTGATAAAGAAAAGTTTTTATTAATGTAATCATTATCATATGGGCAATGTAAAGATGCAATACCTGTTTTTAAAGCAGTAAAAGCCATTTCTTTAGCTGTTTCTTTAAAGAAAAATTTCTTTTCAATATCTCTTGAAATCATTGGTTCAAAAACCATAGAAGTTTTTCCTGAGCCAGTTACACCTACAACTAAAGTAGATTCAAATCTTTTATTTTCAGGTGTTATTACTTTAACATTTGTTTCTTTATCAGTACATATTAACATTTCACATGTATATTCACCTATGCCATCAGGAGAAGGCGATAGATCTATACCTCTATAATCTAAAATAGACTCTCTCATAGATTTTGTTTCATTTACAGACATATAAAGTTTTTGAAATAGTGTTGGAGCTGTTACTATTGGTAAGTATATTGCTAAAGCTGTAAATGCAGATTGTACTAATTCTGGAAATTCATTAACAATTCCATCATAGTTAGGTAAAAACATCATAAGAATCCAACATAATTCATTTATCCAAGTTACAAACATAGATAAAGCTATTAAATACAATGCAATACAATATAAATAGAAAAATGAAATTTTTGTTTTATCATTTTTTATGAATTTAGATGAACCAGAAAATAAAAATGCAAAAACTGGACATGCAAGTGCAAGGGTGTATTGTATTGGTCCCCAATATGAAGTACCTACACCTGTAAAACATAAAAATAAAATTTCTAGAACCCTGTCTACTATTATATATATTGTTATAAGTGTTAATACAAAAGTTAAAAAACTATTCCTGTCTGTTCCAAGAAAACGCAAAAATCTATCTACTATATTCACAAGTAGTCCCCACCTTTAATTAATATTAAAATTACAATATATATTATCCTATAAAAAGTAATAAAAAACAAGACCTTTTGAAAATTTATGTAAAGGATATTTATATAGAATGTTTTAAAAATTACTTGAATATTATTTATAAAATAAATATAATTATATAATAGTGAAATTATTAATTACATTTATAAGAGATTAAAAATATATAAATAATTTAATTATTTATATATAAAAAATATACTTTTATAATAATCAGAATTGATAAAATATAATTTCGAAAGGAAGTATAATGGGAAGGAAGGGAAAGAGATATAAAAAGAAACCTAGAAAAAAAGAAAGTTTTATGCAAGCTGTACTTGCATTAATGTTTTCACAAGTTCTTATAAAAATACTAGGTTTAGTATATAATTTATATCTTACAAATAAACCTGGATATGGTGATGAAGGTAATGCTATAAGTGGTGGAGCATACCAAATATATGCACTATTATTAACTGTTTCATCAATAGGAGTACCAAATGCTATATCTAAACTTGTTTCTGCGCGAACTGCTATAGGAGATAATAGGGGAGCACATAGAATTTTTAAAGTTGCTTTTGTTACTTTTTCATTTATTGGACTTATAGGAAGTGCACTATTATTTTTTGGAGCAGGATTTATTGCAAATGAGTTACTTCAAATACCAGAAGCAGAATTAACATTAGTAGCATTATCGCCAGCAATATTTTTTGTTGCAATATCATCTGTTATAAGAGGATATTTTAATGGAAAAGAAAATATGAGAGCAACTGCAAATTCACAAACTCTAGAACAATTATTTAAAACTACACTAACAATTGGACTGGTATCAGCTGTATCAGTAATATCAAATGCAAATACTGTTTTAATGGCAGCAGCTGCAAATTTAGCTACAACTTTCTCAATTTTTCTTAGTTTTTCATATCTTTATATTTTTTACAAATATAAGAGAAGAGAAATGTGGCAAGATATTAAATCTTCAACAGTTAAAAGAAGAGAGAGTATAGTTAGCATAATAAAAAAGATATTATTTACATCTATACCAATGGCATTAAGTTCAATGATGTCTGCAATTAATAAAAATATAGACTCATTTACTGTTGTAAGAAGTTTAAAAGAATTTATGCCAGAAAACGAAGCAAAAGCACAATATGGTATATTGGGAGGAAAAGTAGATACATTAACATCTTTACCTTTATCATTTAATATTGCTTTTGCTACAGCATTAGTTCCAGCAATATCAGCAGCAATAGCAAAAAAAGATTTTAAAACAGCACAAAAAAGAGTATCATTTTCATTACTTATAACTATGCTTATAGGATTACCATGTACTGTGGGAATGTTTATTTTTGCAGGTCCAATACTAAATTTATTATATCCAAATGCAAATGAAGGAGAACTAATATTACAAATAAGTAGTTTAACAGTAATTTTTACAGTTCTTGCTCAAACAGTAAATGGAGCATTGCAAGGGTTTGGAAAAATCATGGTTCCAGCAATAGCACTTCGGAGTGGGAGTATGTGTGAAATTTATTCTAAATTTAGTATTGGTACCAATACCTTGGATTGGAGCATGTGGTGCTGCAATTGGATCAGTTGTATGTCATATGATATCATTTACAATAGGATTTACTGTATTAAGAAAAAATATAAAATTAAATTTAGGATTAGGTAAATTTTTTATAAAACCTGTTATATGTACTATTATGATGGCAATATGTTCATACTCTTTATATATGTTCTTGAATGGAATTATAGCAGAGAGAATGGCTTCAGCAATTTCTATGATTTTTGCAGTTATTATATACATATTAGCTTTATTAGCAGTAAGAGTTTTAAATAAAGAAGATATACTTATGTTACCATATGGACAAAAAATATATAATATTTTAGTAAAATTAAGAATATACAAGGAAAATTAAGAAATTTTTATAAAAAAATATATGTTAAAGAATGTATAAAACAATATAAATATGCAAATAATGAAACTGTTGGGAGAGTAAGTGAAGAGAAGATTAACTAATATTAATTTTATTACAAGAAGTGCCGTAATGCTTAGAGACAAAAAGGATTTAAGCTAAAAAAATGATAAAATAAAGAAGGATTTTATCTAAATTTGGCGAATAAAATTTATTGTAGATGTAATTCTACATATACAAATATTTTAGGAGGTAATTTAAATGAACAAAGCTGAATTAATTGCAGCAATAGCTGCTCAAACAAATGAAACAAAAAAAAGTGCTGAAGCAACTGTTAATGCTTTTATAGATGTTGTAACAGAAGCATTAGTTAAAGGTGATAAAGTTCAATTAGTTGGATTTGGATCTTTCGAAGTAAGAAAAAGAGCAGCTAGAAAAGGTAGAAACCCACAAACTAAGGAAGAAATAAAAATACCTGCATCAAAAGCACCTGTTTTCAAAGCTGGAAAAGCATTAAAAGATTTAGTTAATAAAAAATAATCATTTTTATATATTATGAATATTCATACAAACGACTTCTTATAAATATGTTTATAGGAAGTTTTTTGTTTATGAAGTAAAAATATTTGATTTTAAATATACTATTACAAGAAAAATCTAATGTACTTTTTATTTGTAACTCCCAACATCGCACAGTCTGTAAAATAAGTACAAGATAATTTAAAAATATTAATGACAGACTGTAAGCTTGTTGGTCCCCACGAATTGTTACTTTAAAAAAAGTACATTAGATTTTTCTTTGAAAACATAATTACTATGGATATAAAGATTTATTTTTGTTTGTGAAGTAAAAAAAATTAAAATATAGTATTGACAATGTTATATTGGCGTATTATAATAACAAATGTTGAAAGACAAATGCAGATGTGGCGAAACTGGTAGACGCACAGGACTTAAAATCCTGCGGGACTTAAACTCCCGTGCCGGTTCGATTCCGGCCATCTGCACCATTTGAGCACCAAGTGTTTGAGTAAATCATAACTTGGTGTTTTAATTATTTAAAATAGTCAAAGTTCTAACGTTTTTCAAAAATTAAAATATTTATTAAGAATGATATTATTGAATTATATCGCTGTGTAAAATATATTGACAATGGTTGCTTTTTAAGTGGTTGAACAGCATAATATATAGAAAAATAAGAAACAATTAAAAAATATACTATAATTAATATAGAAAACAAGGAGCCACAAAGTGTGGTACCATAAAAAATAGAATAAAAGAATCACATTTCTAATGGCTAGCAGAAATGTGATTCTTTTTGTATGTAATTATAACAAAAACTATAATTAAAACAAAAGAGATGATAGCAAGAGCCATATTTGTAATTAATGATAAAATTAATAATTGCAATAATGCCTCTTCTAACATATGCATCACCTCACTTTCTTTATAAGAATTGAGGTAATACCACACTCTGATTTTCCTTATTTTCTTCTAAGATTATACAAATAAATTAGGTAAAAGTCATCAATTTTTTAAAAGTTACATTTAAGTATAGAGAAAATCCTTAGATTATAAAAAGTTAGGAGAAAAATATATACTTTCAGTAAAAGTTCATTTGGATGAATCACTAGAAAAATGGCTTTATAAGCAAATTAGAGGAAACAATTGACAATTATTTCCTTTAAGATTATGTTTTGGAAAAAATAAATTTTGAATAATAAGATACAAGTTAGATACATTTTTATTATATAATAAAAATGGAAAGGTATATATGAGAAAAATCAAACTGAAGCACTTAAGTGGTTGCTAGTAATAGAGCTTTATAGGCGTATATGAAAATCCACCAGTTATACCAGTGGATTTTTATGGAAATTTATGATTTGACAGCAATTTTTGCAATAGCAATTGCATCACATAGATTATCTGCACCACCAATGAAACCATTAGGATGACAAAAAGATGCTGTTTGTATACCTGTAATTTCCTGAAGTTTGGTTCCAGAAAGTCCTTTCCATTCATCTGGAACAGATTTTCGTTGGCCAAAGCTTCCAATAGCATCTGGTACACACTGCCAATTGTAACCACCTCTGTTAGAAGGATAAACTACAAAAAGAATATCTGCAGCTTTTTTATTTTGTGATAATAAGATAAAATCCTGCCAAGGAACATGTTGGTCAAGAACCATAATATGTCCTTCAGATTTTTCTATTGCTGTCTCAACAATTTCTTGTGCCTTTGCTTTTGCAATTGCATTTTTTAGAGTATTGTCAAAAACAATTTTGGCAAATGTAACAGCCTTAAGAAAAGCCTCATCAGCATCTTCCTGACTATCCCAAGTTGGATTAAATTCAGATATAGCCTTAGAGAAAGTCATAGCTTGAATAGGATAATCCGCTTTAGGGAGAGATCCGTTATCAATAGCATCAACACCTTGAATAAGGTCTTGCTCTATAATCTCCCATACTAATGTTGGATTACATGTATCTGTTACTATTTTATGACCAAACTCTTTCCAGATAAGGCCAACAGATGCATAAGGTACCCCATTTTCACGTTTGCCATTTCCTCCTTTTTGATGGTGGTCGTATTTTCCAAATCCAATGTCATATACAATGACATCTTCACCAATATTTTCTGGTACTTCTAAAGTACGTATAATAGTTAGGTTGCTAAATACTTTTTCTAGTATTACAGTAGATAGTACTTCATCAGAATGAAAAGTACCAGCATGTGTTATAGCATTTGCCATTGTTATATTTTGGGTTGTTGTAATCATATAATAAATCCTCCTTAAGTAAAACAAAGTTGCCTTAAACTAGTAAAAACATTAGCCCAAATTCTTAAGCAATGAAAATTTACTAGATATGAACAGTAATTGTTAAAAATAACTATATATATTATAGCATAATTTATGAAAAATAACTAAATTTTATTGACTGATAAAAATTTCCTGATTTAGGTAATTATAATATTGATTAATTATTAAATGTATGATAAATTATGAAGAAAATAAATATTAACAGTAAAATTTCTAGAGAAATTAAGTTATAATACTAAAAAAGAGAAAAATAAAATGCAAAAATAATTGGCTTAGTAGAATTAATTTCTATATATGAAGTGATTTATTATAGAAAGAGAGTGAATTATGTGTGGAAAATATAGAATTGAGAAAATTTGAAGATAGTGATTTAATACAAATAAAGAACTGGTATTTAAATATGGTAGAATGGCAATTATGGGATGCGCCATGGGAAGAAGTAGAATATGATGAAAATGGACAAAAAAATATTAGACATAGTAGAAGTAATAATTCCCCATGTTTTGAATTTGAAATATTTTTTCAGGGTAACCATGTAGGATGGATATCTGCATATTATATGACAGAAGATTTTAAATACAATGGATTAGATAAAACAGATAAAATAGCAATTGGAATTGATATTCCAGATGAAAACATGAGAGGAAAAGGAATAGGAACAATGGCTATAAAGAAATATTTAGAATATTTTAAAAAACTAGGTTATGAAAAAATATATACTCAAACTTGGAGTGGCAATACAAGAATGATAAATGTAGCTAATAAAATTGGATTTAAAGAAGTAAACAGATATATAGGGATTAGAAATGTAAGAAATAAAAAATATGATGCCTTAACATTTGAAATTACATTATAAGAATTGAATAAATAACTGAAATATTAAGATTGTTGGTATTTATATATTTTTCTTAGCTTTAGAAATTAATCTAGTGAGAGTAAAATTCAAATATATCTATATGTAAATATTTAAATTTATATAACATAATACTCAAATTGTTAACATTTTTTAATAAATAGCATAAGATATAATATAATTAAGTTGTACAAGGAGAGATAATATGTCAATGCCAAATATTCCAGAAGTTAATACAAAAATAGATATAACAACAACTCAGGCAAGTAATGTTGTATTAGCTTCAATTGGATTTGAAGAATTAGGATTAGCTCATATTATAAATGCAGAAGGTGAAAAAATACAATCTTTTTTAGGAACACTTGAAGGTCAAGAAGTAAGAAAAGAAGTTGAAATAGAAGAATTAGAAAAATTAGATAAAATTGTAAATGATTCTTTAAAAGCAATTACTAAAAAAGAATTATTGTTATTAATGAAATTAGAAGAGACAAAAGAAATATTAGAAAATGAAAAATATGAATATATTCAAACTGATTAAGTTTATTAAGTCTAGATAAATAGTCTAGGCTTAATTTTCTTCTAAATTAAATCTAAACAAAGTTGATATATTATATAAAATAATACTTAAAAGTTGAGAATAAATCATATAATAAATTTAATTTTTACATATAAAAACAAAATAAAATTTTACAAAGTTATTTTTATATGCAAAAATAACTTGATAAAATTAAAATAAAGATATATAATTGATATTGGTGGTAAAAATGTTAAAAAGAGAATTATATTTGAGCAGGATTAGAGACTTTTATGATAGTGATTTAATAAAAATCTTAGTTGGAATACGTAGATGTGGTAAATCAGTTATATTGCAACAAATAATAGAAGAATTGAGAAGTAGAGGAATAGATGAAAAACACATAATATATATTAATTTTGAATTTATAGAATATGAAGAATTAACAGATTATAGAAAATTAAATGAATATATTAAAGATAAAATTAAAGATGATTTAATATATTATTTGTTTTTTGATGAAATACAGAATGTAGATAATTTTGAAAAAGTAATAAATTCTTTAAGAGCATCTCAGAAGGTGAGTATATTTATTACAGGTTCTAATAGTAGACTTTTATCAGAAGAGTTATCAACTGTACTTTCAGGTAGATATGTAAGCTTTAAAATAAATCCATTATCATATAAAGAAGTATTAAAATTAACTGGTATGAAAAATTCAACTAATGAAATATTTGAAGATTATATGAAGTGGGGAAGTTTACCAAATAGATTTGAATTCAAAAAAGAAGAGGCAATAAAGAATTACTTATATGGAGTTTTTGATTCAATTATATTAAGAGATGTGGTAGAAAGACTGAAGATTAGAGATATATCTTTATTTAATTTAATTTTACAATATATTATTGATACAATAGGGAGAGAATTTTCAGCAGAGAATATAATGAATTTTTTGAAAAATGAAGGTAGAGATGTTTCTACATTAACAATATATTCTTATGTGGATGCTCTATGTAAAGCATTATTAATAAGAAAAGTATATAGATATGATGTACATGGAAAAGCTGTTTTAAAAACATTAAATAAATACTATGTTACTGATTTAGGAATAGCACAGATAAAAAATAATAAGACAGAACTTGATAAATGTTATGCAATTGAAAATATTGTTTATAATGAATTAATAATAAAAGGATATGATGTATATACAGGAAAAACAAAAAAAGGAGAAATAGATTTTGTAGCAACAAA
>CALXBW010000008.1 GCA_944386645.1 uncultured Clostridia bacterium
ATGTTTTTTCAATATATATTAAAATAAATGTAGACAAAAATTTTTTATATTTTGCCTACATTTATTTTACACTAACTTTTTTTAATACGTTTGTAATATTTCGGATAATTATATATTTTTTTTATTTACTTTGTAATATAAAGAATATATTTTATAAAAAATTGGGATAAATATTCTCAAAAAATATAATTTTCAAACATTATTTTTATTAATAAATTTAGTACAAAAATAAAGACAATGTATGTTTAACTAATATTGTCTTTTATATTTTTATAAATTAATAATTTTTTCTATAATCTCTTTATCTTCTATTTTGTTAATTCCAAAACATTTCTTTCCTAAATCTTTGATTGATGCTCCCAAATGATACATTTCTTTATTATCTATTATCATAAATCTATCATGAAATTTATTCGTTTTAGCAACTTTTAATATAGGATATTCTTTATTAAATTTTTGAATATCTATATTTTGAATATTACTTTTATTAGATGTTAAGATAACCACTTCTACATTACTTTTCTTTTTAGCTAACATTTTTAAAATGCTATCATCCACATAATTATCTATAATTATAACTTTTTTATTTGCCTTTTTAATAATATCAATAATTATGCTATATGCATCATATATTTGACCTTCAAAAAATACTCTTTGTTTGATATTTGCTTCAAGTTGTAATTGGTCAAATATTATATCAAACTTTTTATCATATTCAATAAATTTCTTGTCCATCTTATTTTCAATAGAAATTACTTTTTCAAATAAACTCTTATTTATACTTATAAATTGTCTCATTTCTACAAAAGAATCCATAATTTTAATACTAACTTGTACAGCGACTTCACTTTTCAATATTCCTGATAACATAGCTATTCCTTGTTCTGTAAAAACATATGGTAAATATTTTTTACTTCTGTATTTATTATCTTCTAATTTTGAGGTAGTCACAATTTGTGACCACATAATTTCTAATTCTTCTTCTGTTAACTGAAAGCAAAATCTTTCTGGAAATCTATCTATATTTCTTTTAACTGCCTGATTTACTTTTTTAGTTTCATAATTATACAACATTGCTACATCACTATCTAGCATTACTTGTTTTCCTCTTATTGTATATATTAAATTTTTTATTTCTTCATTAGATATTTCATTTTGTATTGATAATTTGTTTTCTTCCATATATTCACATCCTTGCATTAGATTGTTAATATTGTAAAACATTTGTTTGTAACTGTCAAGTTTTTATCTAATTTTATATATTTTTTCTATTTATATCAATACTATTAAATGAGTATAATGCTACTTTATTTTGCTTTGTAAATTAATCTTTCCATTTTTAGTTGTGTAATTATAATTTTTAATGTTTTCCAATAACTCCGGTTCTAATTCTTGTATTATCTTAAATTTAAGCATAAAAAAATCTCCTTCTTTCCAGAAAGAGAATAAAAAAACAACCTACAAACTTTTGCAGTTCGTAAACTGTTAGAATTTGGAGCGGGTAGTGGGAATCGAACCCACGCTATCAGGTCGGAAGCATGACATTCTACCACTAAATTATACCCGCATGTTAATATCTATTATAATATTTTATCATAAATATTACAATAGATATATTTTAAAATATTCTCAGAACATCATTGTATGCAACATATAATGATAATAAAATCATTAAAATAAATCCAAAAGATTCTATATTTATTTGTATTCTTTCATTCATAGGTTTTCTTCTTATTGCTTCTATTAAATATACAATAACCTTCCATCCATCAAGAGGTGGTATAGGCAATAAATTTGTAACACCTAATGCTAAAGATATTAATGCTAAAACATATATAAAATCAAGAAATCCGTTTGTATCTGCTACAAGTGAAGATATTCCTATAGGTCCCATAAGTTGATCTACAGATACATTACCTGTAAATAAAGTTTTTAAATTATCTATTATTGAAACTGAAAAATCTACTGTATCCCAAAATCCATATGCCATATTTGTTAATAAATTATTATCCGCTTTTAATAATTCTACCCCCAAATAATATTGAGATAATATCTCTGCATCAACAGTTATATCAATATCATTATTATCTCTTCTTATTGTATAAACTATACTATTACCTTCAGCTTGTTGTGTTAAATTAACAACTTTATATGGATCATTTCCAACATCTTCTCCATTTACTTTTATAATAATATCATCCTTTTTTATTCCAGCTTTTTCTGCTGGACTTTCTGGATAAACAGCCTCTATTTTTGTATTTAATTCACTTCCTACAGCACTAAAATATATTCCTGTATTTTTTGTATCTTCTTTTATAGGTATAACATCTAATCTTAATATTTCACCATTTCTTTCAACTTCTACATTTATACTTTCTCCATTAGATTGTGCTACAGCATTATCTAAATCAGATTTTAAATGTATTGTTTTATCATTTACTTTTACAATTCTATCTCCAGCTTGTATTTGTGAATTATTAGCTTCAGGTAAAAAATCTTCAACAACAGTAGATATATAATTTCCTGATGAAGTAGCAAGAATAAAATACACCAAAAGTCCAAAAATAATATTTACTCCTCCGCCAGCCACAACAATAGCTATTCTCTTAGGTACACTCTTTTTATTAAAAGAATCTTCACTGTCTGAATATTCTTCTTCACCTTCCATTCTAACAAAACCACCTAAAGGAATAGCTCTCAAAGCATATACAGTATCTCCAATTTTTTTCTTTATTAAATTTGGACCAAAACCTATTGCAAATTCATGAACTCTTACTTTGCACAATTTAGCAACAATAAAATGTCCACCCTCATGAATTAGTACCAAAAAACCTAGTAAAAATATAAATTTTATCGCGGTTATTAATACTCCAAACAAATTATACCTCCATAAACATTAAATTAAAATAACCAAAAACAAATATACAAATGGTGCTACTAAAATAACACTATCCATTCTATCTAATATTCCACCATGGCCAGGTATTAAATTGCTAAAATCTTTAACTCCTCCATACCTTTTTATAGTTGAAGCTGCTAAATCCCCTATTTGACCAATTATACTTAACACTATAGATACAATAACTATATATATATAAGATATATTCATATTATAATTATTATTAATAAAAATTGTATATAGAACCATAAATATTATAGCCCCTATTATTCCACCTATACAACCCTCTATACTTTTTTTAGGGCTTATTTTTGTAAATTTATGTTTTCCAATAGTTTTTCCTACCAAATATGCAAATATGTCTGTACCCCAAGAAGCAAAAAATATGTACCATATTAATAATTTTCCATGTTCACACCCATTAACAATAGATATAAAAATCATTGAACCGACAATGTATATCATTCCTAAAAGTGTAAATGCTACATCATTTATATTAACTTTCATATTAGTTATTATAACTTTTAAAAATAAAGCAAATAATATTATTGGTATAATCATTATCCATACTTCTGGTTTTATAACATGTACTAACGCAATTAAAATAGTAGATGCATAACCAATTTCATATATAGGTTTTGCTTTTTCTTTTATACAATTAAAATATTCATTTAAAGCAATGAAAGCAAATATAGTTAAAGCAATATCTACTACAATAGTATTTCCAAATATTAACACAGCAGCTATCAAAGGAAAACCTAAAAGTGCTGAAGTCCATCTTTTAATATTCACAACCTATTCCCTCCAAATTTTTAATTAGCTCCAAATCTTCTATTTCTCTTCTGGTATTGTGCTATTGCTTCCAATAAATCCTCATTTTTGAAATCTGGCCAATACTTATTTGTAAAATACAATTCTGAATATACAGATTGCCACGGTAAAAAATTACTAATTCTTAATTCTCCCCCTGTTCTTATCACTAAATCTGGATCTGGCTGTTCTTTAGTATATAAATTCCTAGAAATTAATTTTTCATCTATATCATCTATAGTAATAGTTTTATTTTCTATTAATTTAGCAATGTTTTTCATTGCATACACTATTTCATTTCTCCCACCATAATTAAATGCTATATTTAATATAAGTCCTGTATTATTTTTAGTTTTTTCCACTGCATCTAATATTTTTTTCTGTAACTTTTTATCTACTCTATTTATATCACCTAATATATTTATTTTAATATTTTCAGTCTCTGCTTTATCACTAAAATAATCTAAATAGTTTCCTAATATAACCATTAATGCACCAACTTCTTCTTCTGCTCTTTTCCAGTTTTCAGTTGAAAATGCATAAACAGTCATATATTTTAAACCAATATCATTTGCAAAATGAGCTAATTTATCTAAATTATCAGCTCCATTTTTGTGACCGAACTTAGCATCTTTTCCTTTTTCTCTTGCCCATCTTCTATTTCCATCCATTATTATAGCAATATGTTTTGGAAGATTATTATAATCTACTACTTCTTTCATAAAAACCTCTCATTTCTATTAACACTATTTACACTGACATAATTTCTTTTTCTTTATTTTCTAATATCTTGTCTATTTGTTCTATTTTCTTATCTGTTATACCCTGAATATCATCTTCTGCTTTTTTTAATTCGTCTTCTGTAATTTCAGAATCTTTTTCTTTTTTCTTAAATTCATCTATTCCTTCTCTTCTTATAGCTCTAATAGAAACTTTTGCTTCTTCAGATATTTTCTTAATGTCTTTTACTAATTCTTTTCTTCTTTCCTCTGTTAACTCTGGAAATGCTAATCTAATAACCTTACCATCATTATTTGGATTTATTCCTATATCTGCTTTTAATATTTCCTTTTCTATTTCTTTTAATATACTTATATCCCAAGGTTGAATAACTATTAATCTAGCTTCTGGTACAGAAATACCAGCTACTTGATTTATAGGAGTAGGTACTCCATAATAATTTACTTTAATTTTATTTAATATAGCTGGATTCGCTCTACCAGCCCTAACCTCTGATAAATTTTCTTCAAAAACACTAATTGTTTTATCCATCTTTTCTTCTATATGTTTATATTCCATAAAAACCTCCATTCGAGCAATAATACTCTTTTTTTATTTTTTTATAAACCCCTAACATTACAAAAATGATAGAGTTTTTTATTAGCCATCTCAAAATTCGTAAATCCTATAACTATTACATTCTAACATTACTTTACAATTGTTCCAATATTTTTACCTTTGATGATATCAACTATATTCTCTGGTCTATCAATTCCAAAGATTATTAAAGGTATCTTATTATCCATACATAAAGATGTTGCTGTTGAATCTATTATCTTTAATTCTTTATTTATTATATCTAAATAAGAAATCTCATCATATTTTACTGCATTTTTATTTTTTTTAGGATCATCTGAGTATACTCCATCTATAGTCTTAGCAAATAGTATTACATCTGCATCTGTTTCTGCAGCTCTTAATGCTGCTGCTGTATCAGTTGAAAAGAATGGGTTCCCTGTTCCACATCCAAATATGACAATTCTATTTTTTATAAGATGTTGCATAGCTCTTCTTTTTATATATGGCTCTGCAATTTCTCTCATTTCTATAGCAGTTTGAACTCTAGTTTCTATATCTCTAGCTTCTAAAGCAGATTGTATAGCAAGTGAGTTTATTGTCGTTGCTAGCATTCCCATATAGTCAGATGTAGTTCTCTCTATTTCACTGCTAAAATTACCTCTCCAAAAATTTCCACCTCCAACAACAATAATAACTTGAACTCCCATATCATGAATAATTTTAATTTGATCACATATTTTTCCCAATACTTCTGCATCAATACTATTTTTATTATCTCCAGATAAAGCTTCTCCACTTAATTTCAATAGAACTCTTTTATATGCAATTTCACTTTGCAACAACAACACTCTCCTTATATTTTATATTGAATATTATTCTATCATATAATTTTATATTTTGGAAATATTTTTTAATAAAATCTTAATATTTTATTTTTCTTAATCCAATCATGTAGAATTTTAGACCAGCTAACCATACAATAACATATAAAAACTACTAATACACATAAAATATCTATTAGTAGTTTTTATACTTCTATTTAATTTCTATTTCAATATTATCATCCTTAGCTATAGCTCTTGCTTTAGATCCATCTTTTAATTTACCATCTAATATGTCTTCTGCTAATTGGTCTTCTAATATGCTTTGTATAGCCCTTCTTAAAGGTCTTGCTCCATAACTACTATCAGTTCCTTTTTTAGCAATTAATTCTTTTGCAGATTTATCTATTGATAATTCTATTTTCTTTTCACTTAATCTTTCTTTTACTTCTTTTAACATTATATCAATAATTTTACTAATATCTTCATCAGTTAATTTATGGAATACAATTATTTCATCTATACGATTTAAAAATTCTGGTTTAAATTGTTTTCTTAATTCACTCATAACCTCTTTTTTTATTTCTTCATACTTATTTTTTTGTTCTTCTTGTTTTTCTTTTTCCATTTTAAATCCTAAAGATTTATTTTCAGCTATAAATCTTGCTCCTACATTAGAAGTCATAATAATAACACAATTTTTAAAATCAATTGTTCTTCCTGTTGCATCTGTCAACCTACCATCATCTAATATTTGCAACAATATATTCATAACATCTGGATGTGCTTTTTCTATTTCATCAAATAATATTACTGAATATGGTTTTCTTCTTACTTTTTCTGTTAGTCCTCCCGCTTCATCATATCCAACATATCCTGGAGGTGAACCAATCATTTTAGAAACTGAATGACTCTCCATAAATTCAGACATATCGACACGAATCATAGCATCTTCATTTCCAAATAACGCCTCTGCTAATGCTTTTGATAATTCTGTTTTTCCTACACCTGTTGGACCTAAGAATAAAAATGAACCAATTGGCTTTTTGGGATTTTTTAATCCTACCCTACCTCTTCTTATTGCTTTTGACACAGCACTAACTGCTTCCTCTTGTCCTACAACTCTTTCATGTAATATTTTTTCTAAATTTTTAAGTCTTTCATTTTCTCCCTCTGTAATCTTAGAGGCAGGAATTCCCGTCCAATTTGATATTACTTTAGCTATGTCCTCTTCATTTATATTTACTAATTTTTTCGAATTCTTGTTTCTCCATTTTTGTCTTTCTTTTTCTAATTTGTCTTTTAATTCATGTTCATCATCTCTCAATGAAGCTGCTTTCTCAAAATTTTGTTTAGTAATAGCCTCTTCTTTTTCTTTTTCTATGTTTTTTATTTTTTCTTCCATTTCTTTTATTTTATCTGGTTCTACATATGTTAATAATCTTGCTCTAGAAGAAGCCTCATCTACTACATCTATTGCTTTATCTGGTAAAAATCTATCATTTAAGTATCTTATAGATAAATTAACAGCAGCCTCTATAGCCTCATCTGTTATTTTAACATTATGATGTGCTTCATATTTATCTCTTATACCTTTTAATATTAGTATAGTATCCTCTTTTGAAGGCTCATCAACCATTATAGGTTGAAATCTTCTTTCTAATGCTGCATCCTTTTCTATATATTTTCTATACTCATTTAAAGTTGTAGCACCTATCACTTGAATTTCTCCTCTTGCTAAAAGAGGTTTTAATATATTTGCAGCATCAATTGCTCCTTCAGCAGAACCCGCACCAACTATAGTATGAATTTCATCTATGAATAAAATAACATCTCCTGCCTTTTTTACTTCATTTAGTGATTTTTTTATTCTTTCTTCAAAATCTCCCCTATATTTTGCTCCAGCTACCATTGAAGAAATATCTATACTTACAACTCTTTTATTTTTCAATATTTCTGGCACATCACCACCAACAATTTTTTCTGCTAACCCCTCTACAACAGCTGTTTTTCCGACTCCTGGTTCTCCTATTAAGCAAGGATTATTTTTTGTTCTCCTTGATAATATTTGTATTACTCTTTCAGTTTCTTTTTTTCTACCAATAACAGGATCTAATTTTCCTTCTCTTGCAATTCTTGTTAAATCATTTCCAAATTGATTTAAAGTTGGTGTTTGATTAAAACTATCTTTTGTATTATTTCTTTTACTAAATCCATCACTTACATTATCTTCAAAATTATTAATTATATTAATTATTTCATTATATAATCTTTGTGGATCTAAATTTAAATCTAGTAAAATTCTCACTGCTATACTTTCGGCTTCTTTCATTATTCCTATTAATATATGTTCTGTTCCTATTTCTTCTGACCCCAATCTTCTTGCCTCTGTGAAAGCTCTTTCTAGTACTCTTTTTGTCCTTGGTGTTAAACCTATTGTGTTTATATTTGCATTTTCTTGTTTTCCTACTAATTCTTCTATTTTACTTAAAATATCATCTGCATAAATATTTTGATTTGCAAGAACTTGACTTGCTATACTATTTTCTTCTTTAGCTAAACCATATAATAAATGTTCTGTTCCTACATAATTATGTCCTAGTTCTATAGCAATTTCATTTGCATATTCAATTGCAGAATTAGCACTATTTGTAAATTTATTCATCATAATAATCCCTCCTTAATTATTTATAATATTTTTTATAACTTCAGCTCTTTGTATATCTCTATCAAAACCATCTAGTATTTTATTTGTATATCTTTGTAGATTTGCTGATTTTGTATATAATTCTAATTTTTTAACTTTTAAATCATTCAATTCTTTAATTATACCCAAATCTGTACCTAACTTAACATATGATAATAATTTTTCACATTCTTCTGAAGAGATTTTTCTACAGTTTAGTAATAAACCATATGCTCTATAAACTTTATCTTCTAAATTTATTGAATTTTTTGCAAGCATTTTTCTGGCAGTTCTTTCTTGTTCTATTATTTTTTCAACAATAACTTTCATATTATTTATTATTTCTTTTTCCTGTATTCCTATAGATTGTTTATTAGAAATTTGATATAAATCTCCTTTAGTATTTGTACCCTCTCCATATATACCTCTTATATTCATACCAAAATTATTTATAACTTCTAAAACTTTATTAACATTTCCAGATTGCTTAAGTCCTGGTAAATGTACCATAACAGATGCTCTCATACCTGTTCCAACATTTGTTGGACATGCTGTTAAATATCCATATTTATCACTAAAAGCATATGGTATTAAACTAGACATTGATGAATCAATTTCATTTATTAAATCCAAAAGATATTCTAAATCTAATCCTGAAGAAAATACTTGAATTCTTATATGATCCTCCTCATTTATCATTATACATATATTTTCCTCTTCATTTATTAATAATGCTCCAACATCAATATTATTTAGTGCAAAATCTGGACTTATTATATGTTTTTCTATAAGACACATCTTTGTTAAGTCATCAATATTTTTTAATCTAATAAATTTTAAATTATAACCTATTTTTCCTGTAATACTCTCTATTTTATTTAATACTTTTTCTAAATCTTCCTTTTTAGAACTGTTAACAAAATTTGTACCTTTCACATTTCTAGCCAATCTAATTCTACTTGAAATTACTACATCTGATTCCTTTCCATTTTGTAAATACCAATTCATAAAATGACCTCCTATTCATCCGCTTCTATTTTTTTAATTTCATCTCTTACCTTTGCAGCTTCCTCATATTTTTCTAATTTAACTAATTCATTTATTTTCAATTTTAGCTTTCTTATTTTATCTTTTTTATCATCTATAACTGTTTTATTATTTTTTTCTATTATATTTGTATTGTTAATTCTTTTTCCAATATACCTATTACTGCCTTGTATTCTTTTTAATAAAGAATCTATATTATCTGAAAATACATCATAACAATTATCACAACCGAACTTTCCAGTTTCTATAAAATCATCATAACTTCTGTTGCATTTGCTACATTTTATAACTTTAGTGTCTGATATTAATGGTGAAAATGCTTGAGTATAATCTCCCATAAAATCACCTAAAAAACTTGCAAAATCTATAGGCATACTCAAATTATTAGTAATACCTAATTTTTGACTACATTCCTCACATAAATTCATTTCTTTTTTTATCCCATTTATTACTTTAGTATATTTAACATTAGCTTCTCTATTTTTACAATTATCACATAACATAATAAAAACCTCCAATCATATATTAATATATTTAATCTTCAACCAAATTTAAAAGCATATTTTTAAATACATTTGCCCTTATTTTATCTTTCATATCAAGTGGTAACATAAGTACATTATCACTAGTCGCAGCCTTTAATAATCTTGCTTCTTTATCATTTATAATATTGTAATTTATAAAATTATTTACAAAAATATTTACTTCGTTACTACTTATTCTATCTCCTATATTAGTAATAATATGCATTAAATAATTACTTTTAGTTATATTAATTTTTTTTATTCTTATACA
This sequence comes from uncultured Clostridia bacterium, assembly GCA_944386645.1. Lineage (GTDB taxonomy): Bacteria > Bacillota > Clostridia > TANB77 > CAG-508 > CAMCHB01. Next base: position 10,358 of record CALXBW010000008.1, read on the forward strand.
GCCTCCACCACCTCTTTTACTTTCTACATAATATCCCTGATCTGGTCCAAATCTTGTTGATATTACATAATTAATCTGTGATGGTACACAATTGAAATAATCAGCCAATTCATTTCTTCTAATCTCTATAAAACCATCTGTATCATTAAGTAGATTTTTTATAAATTCTTCTATAATATCTGATATTCTCAAAGCACTCACCTCTTTTTGACTTTGACTTTCTTTGACCTTTGATGTATTAATTATATATTTTTATATTTCAAAGTCAAGTATTATTTTTGCTGTTTTTTTCATTTTTTAAATCTTTTATGCGTTTTTTCTCTTGTTTTCTTTAATTTTCACATTCATCAAAATATTAAATATATAACCAACAAATTCAACTATTTATTTGAATTTGTTGGTTATAATAAATTATCTTATATATAATAAATATTTATTATCTAAACTTCTTAATTGCCACTCATTTATTGATGCATTATAATTTACTTGTGGTAAATCAGCAAAATCTCCAGCTACATCACCTACTGGTATTATTTGAATTGTTTCAATTACATTATCTACATCTTGCCCTAATATATAATCACCTGTTTCCATCATTTGAACAACTTGTTCTTGTGTTCTTTGAGAATTTACCATAGAACTTATTTCAAATTGTCCTCCTAGTAAACCTATTTTTGTATATTTAAAATTAGATATTATCTTTCCTGTTATATCTCCCAATGCTTGTTTTCCATTCTCTGTTAGAATTAATCTACCTTCTATATAATATAATGGTTCTATTTTATCATATACTGGCTCATATACTACAAATCCATCATAATCTATTGCACCATATTTACCATTTTCCTCAAAAACTAAAAAATCTTTTTCATACCATAAAGAATTTCCACCTTGTGATGATTGAATAACACTGATATTTGGATATTCTGTATATAGTTGTTGACCATCTTTATTTAATACTGTAGTTGTCTCACCTGTTTTACAAATAAATATATCTTTATAATTGTTTGGTATATCTATCCAATCATATATGTTATCTATTATCACATTTCCCTTTTCATCTATTACACCAAATTTATTATTAACATATGATAAATAATAACATACTGGTGTAGTTTTTTCTACTTCTGTTATAGATTGAAGCTTATATTTGCTATATTCATAATCCATATTTTTTGTAAATGTTATATTTATAGTTGTTGATTCTAATCTATCTACAGCTGCTGTATTCATTTTATCCATTGTTTTATAATATTTCATATTATCTTCAATAGGCCAACAAACTTTATATGTTACATCATATACACCATTTTCTTTAGATATACTTATAATATCTGTAACATATGCTTTTAAAATAGAATTAGAAGCATTTAGTTGAGACATTAATGTACCAACATTTTCTACACTTTCATTTGTTATTTCGGAAATTGCTTTCTGAACATTTTCTATTTGCGCATTTGCATTTGCTTGTGCATTTAAATCTAAACTTGTCATTCCACCATTTAAAGAACTATCTACCGTATTTCCTCCTACTATATTTGTATTACTAGCATTATTTAAACTATTTGTATTATTTTCATTTATAACAATTGTATTAGAAGTACCACTTTGATTATTTGTTAATGTATTTGTATTATTAGAAATGTTATTAATATTCCCATTTGTAAGAGTATTATTTAAATCTGTATTTCCTATTACATTATTTGTATTAACAACTGTATTTTGATTTCCTGTTACTGTTTCCGTAGAACTTACATTTGGATCTTGTACAAATCTCATTGCTGTTTCTACAATATTTTCTTGTTGTGTTGAATACATATTAGATACTAATATTGAAACTTTATCCAAATAATTGTATTTTATATCATTTTTTTCCTCTAATGTTATTGTTGTATCAGTATCTTGCAAAGCTCCCATTGTATTTAAATCTTCTTGTGCTGGTTGCTGTGGCTCATTGTTAGAACTATTATTTAATAAAATAAATGCTACAACCCCTATTATAAGTAATATTACCAAAACAATAATTATTATTAGTATTTTACTTATACCTTGATTATTTTTAATGTCATCTTTTGAGTACATTAAATCTCCTCCTCTTATATAAATTTTGTCTATATTTTATATCTTATAATAGTTAATGTCAATAATTTTCGATTTCAAAATATTACATCATTTAAATTTTTATAAATAATAAAAAAGTAATTCATTAAGTATAGTTTTTGCTATTATTTACATATTTATACTAATAAATTACTTTTTTATTCAAATTACTTATAATTTTGATTTTCTGTAAAACAATCTTTCCTTATATGCAAGATTATTAGATTATAAAAAATCTTTAATTTTGTTGCATTCTATTTATATCTAGTATCAGTTCTTGCAACATATCCAACTCTACCAGTAACAACAGATTCTACCTTATCCCATGTATATCCATCAATATTAGCTACATTCTCCTCTAATATATTAACAGTTGTACCAGGTAAATATAAATGTGCAATTCCATTTAAACCAGGTGTTTCTCTTATATTAGTATTTACTGCAAACACTTTTTGCTTTATCTGTGTGATATTTGTTGTTGAACTCGAATTACCTATTTGGTAATCAGAACTATTATACTCTCCTACTTTATTTGGAATTCCCATATAATCTGATGCATTTAATTTTTTTACTGCTACTCCATTTTTAAATTCCCTTATCTCCACATGTGTATGCTTTCCTGTTGTATTTCCTGTATCTCCCATTAATCCTACAACTGTGGTATAAGTTACTTTCTGTCCAGCTTTCACATATATCTTACTTAAATGAGCTAAATATATTCTTTTTTCTGAATTATCTTCTTTTATCCTCACATAATTACCAAATCCACCATTATCATATCCTGCTCTTTCAACAGTACCATTACATACACTATACACCTTTTCTGAGTCTAAACCAACTAAATCAGTTCCTCCATGATAACCACTTTTCCATAAGTTACCTTTTCTTCCATATTCGCAAGTTTCTTTGAACTTTCCTGTAAAACATATTCTAGTTGCCATTATTCATTAACTCCCTCCATCTCTAAAACATCATCTATACTTTCATCTGTATATTTAATTAATTCTGTATTTTCTATTAATTCTTCCATTTATATTACCTCCTTATATATGATATTAATATTACTAAATTAATGTTAAAAAAAAATTCAATATTATAATAATATTGAACTTTTTTGTTTTTTAATCTGACAAATATGCATTTGTTTTATAGAATTTAAATTTCTCTCTTGCAAGTGCTGTATAATATGCTTTTAATCTATTCTTATCATTTCTCCAATCTACAGCAGTTCCTTCATCTGTAGAATTCACCATACAATAATAACAAGCTTGTTGTTCATGCATATAATAATACTGAGTTACATCTTGATAATCTGGTTGACCATTTTCATCAAGCATTTGATTTCCATTTGAATCTCTTTTAAAATCTTCTACTTCATATGATTTTCTATCAAATTCTGTATTTCTATATCCGACTATTGGATAATTACTATCTAAATGTGAACAACCTAATCTATGATATTTACCATCTCCACCTGTAGTATTTATATAATAGATAGAATCACCAGATACATATTCTTTGTTTTTTGTACTTGTAACAATTGCATAATCATTATATATTTTTGTACCAGCTTGAATACCTTGCATAAAAGTTATCATACATACATTTGTTAAAACTCTATCCCATTCTGTTTCAGATAAAATAGGCATTTTAAAATTATATGTAGTATCTAATGCTTCGGAATTTTGACTATAACTTGCAATAGCTTGTGATAAATTATCTTGTATAGACCTTTTTATTGCCTCTCTTTTATGTTCAGAAAAAACTGATTTCGTACTTTCTGGATCATTTGATTTACTTATATCAAATATCTTTTCATCACCCATATTTTCATAATGTGTACCATCAGGCTTTATTGCATCGCTTGCTTTTATTTCACCCAAATTCTGAGTAAACCATTCTGTAAACTCAATAGCTTGATCATAATATTGTTTTGCTGAATCTGGTTCTACATAATATTGGTCACTTTGTGGATCAATATACCACCCAGTTTTATAAGTACCCTCACCATATCTTGGCTCTTTCACTCCATTTATGTATTGTTCACTATAATATAAACTTTTACTTTTTAATCCAGGAATAGAATCAATATCTTGCTTTTTTATCTGAACTGTTTGATTCATATTAGTCAATCTATCTTGTAATAAATAATCATTTGTAACAGCAATATCTTGAACAGCAACACTTAGAATTCCTATATCGCTCTCGCTAATTAAACTATGATTATATCCTTTATCTGGGAAAACTATTGTCGTTACTGGTAAACGCTTATGTAATTCTTCATTTTCATTAATCTCTGGTCTGCTAGCTACTAAATATCCAGCTCTTGTAACATACTCCCCTTTTATCTTACCATATACTACAACATAATTATCCAATGAATAATTTACTACTACGTCTGTATTAGTATTTTCTGGAGCATATCTAACTGTATAATATATATATGGTTTTAATATATGATTGTACTGAGCATTTCCTTTATTAGAATATCTCTTTAATACTTCATCTGTTGTAAGAGTTCCTTCGCTTGACTCTATAGTAAATCCATCATTATCTTCTGTAGTTTCATTTAATTGAGTATAATTATATGATGGTGAATATATATAATATCCATCATATAAAGTAAATACAATAGCTGGTATATACGGTTTTAAATAGTTATCTGTTGCACCTGGTATTTCCAAGTTTGTTGACAAACTATTCATAAAGGTTTGAACTGCAGCTTCAATATCTCTTCTCATTGAATCCGATACTGTAGAATATTCATTTTTATTTGTATTTAATTGAAACGCACTAACAGCGTCATAAGTAGCATCTCTCAATTTGGTAGAATACAAAGTTTGTACATTAATTGTATCAATTTGTGTTTTAGTATATGCACTTAATAATAATGTAATAGGTAATATAATCGCTACTAATATGATTGCCATATTTTGAATCTTCATTTATCCACCTGCTTTTTATTAAAAATTTATATTATTTTTTAGATTTGTTTTAAAAAAAGAACGCAATTTATAGCGTCCCCCATTTTTACTATTGTTAATTTCCATTACTCATAACTACTCCAGCATGTTGCGCTGAAACTTGATATGCATCATTACCACTTATTGTATAAAAGAAATTTCTTAACATTTGTGATATAGTTCTATTTGTATTCTTGACACTAACAGAAAAAAGATCTCCTTCTTTTAATGAATATGTACCACTTGGAGAATTTAATGCAGATTCAATTTGTGAATTATATACAGAATAATAAATATTCTCACCTATTTTATCAGTTACAGCCCAAGTAGTTTTTTTACCTGGATTTTCATCTAAAACTTTAACTTCCATATTTACATCATAAGTATTACCTGTTGCTGCTAAAGTTTGTATATATGCATTATAATCATCTTGAGTTATTTTTCCTGTTGTTCTTACATTGTCAACAAATTCTATAGTTGCAGTTTGAACACCTAGTTGTGCAATATCATCATTTCTTTCTGATATAGACATTAAAGGGAAAATAAACATCAAAATTGCTGCTAAGAATATTGCTACAATTGTTGTTAATGATTCGCCCATTTAATAATCCTCCCATCATATTAAAATAGATTTTTATTATCTTCTGTACACTTTTATTGTTCTTGATATATTATCCATAATTTAGTATTACCTTTTACAATCTCTATTGACTCATTATCCGAAGATGTTAGTTGTTTTCCACTATAACGTTGTTCTAAAAAAGACTCTTTAAATTTCTTACCTTCAATATATTTTTCTAGCCCAACCCCAGTGTATTTTACTCCATTTATTTCACCTGTTTTACCACTTAATTCTAAATCAACACGTAATTTTGTATCTTTATCTGCATTACCAAGCCAAGGTGCTAATTTATAATCTTTATTATAATTCTTAATTTCTTCCTCTAAATTAAAAACGCATTTTTTATTTCCATCTTTATCTAAAATAACTACATTAAAATTTTCTTTATAATAACGGTATAATGTTGGTATTATAGTTTCACCAGATACAATTCTACCTTCTGGTAATTTTTCATCTGATACATATTCATAGAAATTTGTTTTATCAGACATATAAAATACCTCTTCTGACACTTCTCTTGCTTGTCCCATTGCTATAATTGAAACAGTTAAAGCAATTACAAATACCATAACTGAAAATCCAATTTTTAAAGCATCTATTGCATTATCCATTCACATCATTCCTTGTAGTATATATTTATAAAAATTTATTTTTCACCTGCTGATACATCTTTTATTGTTATTGTATGTACAAAACCTGAATCATTATTCTCGAAAGATATATTATATCTTTTCCCTGCTATTATTGATGCTCTTATTGATGTTAAATCAGTTGATGATATTGCATTTGTTTTGCCTCCACCTGTTACTTGTATTACTTTTTCTGGTACGTTATCTCCTGTTGTTCCATATTGATTATTATTATTTATTACTGATGATATTAGTGATTTTACTTGTGAGCCTGATACATTTCCCTCGTATTGTGTAAATCCACTATTAAATAATTCTATTTCTTGTTGTGATATTTTACTTGTTGCTCCTTCTATACTTCCTTGTGCACTGTTATATATCATCATTCCTACTCCTATAATCAATATTGCTATTAATACAGCACCTGCTATCATTAGTGCCTTTGTTGCATTCTCCATAATATCTACCTCCGTTTACTTTTGTTTATTTATTTAACTACCTGTTGATTTACTTCCTGTTGATAAATCTGTTATTGTTATTGTATGTACAAAACCTGAATCGTTATTTGATAAAGCAACATTATATTGTCTTCCTGTTACTATTGCTGCTCTTATTGCTGTTAAATCACTTGATGATGTTGCACTTGTTTTTCCTCCACCTGTTACTTCTATTACTTTTTCTGGTACGTTATCTCCTGTTGTTCCATATTGATTATTATTATTTATTACTGATGACATTAATGCTTTTACTTGTGAGCCTGACATTTTTCCTTCATATTGTGTAAATCCACTATTAAATAATTCTATTTCTTGTTGTGATATTTTACTTGTTGCTCCTTCTATACTTCCTTGTGCACTGTTATATATCATCATTCCTACTCCTATAATCAATATTGCTATTAATACAGCACCAGCTATCATTAGTGCCTTTGTTGCATTCTCCATAACATCTACCTCCTTTTTACTTTTGTTTATTTATAATCATTAGATTTTTCAATCTAAATAATTAACTATCTAGTACTTCGAAATATACTGTAGCAACTCTTTTAGTAGAATTATGATAAGTTATATTTGTACATTTAAAATCTTCTAAATTGAAATTTTTAACAAATTCTGCTACATTATTACTATATATTGTTTCCATATTATAGTACTTGCCATCAGTTTGCAATTTAACAAAAATCTTTATACAATATTTATCATCATCTATATAATTTCCATTTTCATCTTTTCCTATATTATATTTTTCATTATTATCTATTGCTTTATTTATTAGTGTTGCTACTTCAGTCCCCATTACTTCTTGATTTAAACATTTTTCATATGCATAGTTTTCTTTTTGAATTTCTTTATAAGCATTTTGTACATTAGTTAAAAATAAAAGTGTAACTCCTAATATAATAATGAAGACAATAATAATTATATAAAGACTTTTTTTCAATTTTTAAACCCCTTCTATAATATTATAATATTTTTTGTCCAATTATGCAACTTTTTAATATAATTTTTAAAATTTGGTAATTATTTTTTTATTTCAAAAGTAATTTTATTAACTCTTTGTGTATTTTCATCATATTCTATGCCTTTACACTTATACTTTTGTTCACCTTTTGAAGGATCATTATCTATAAATGTATTTTCCTCCATGAATTTATATAATTGTTCTCTATCCATTGTTTCTAAATGTTTTGAACCATTATATAAAATTACTTGTATGTATATAGAACTATTTTTATCATTTTCTACACCATTTTTTATATTGGTATCTCTAGCAAAATTTGCTATACTTACCATATCTTGAATTGTTACTTCATCTGTATTATATATTTCAAATTTATTATTAAAAGCTTGTGTTGCTTTTGAGTTTATATCTGCATAATATGATTCTGCAAAATCTGCTGAACTTTTAAACAGATATACTGCCAATGAAATAATCATAACACTAATGAGTACTCCTGCAGCTATCATTAAGGCATTTGTCGAATTTTCTTCCATTATTAATATCCCTCCTTAATAACCGCTTGTATCCTCTTTTAAGTCAACCTCTTCAAATCCTAATAAATTTACTCTTCCAGTTACATCACTATATTCTATATTTGTACATTTAAATATTTTTCTTTTAAAATCAGTAAAACCGCTATAAATCATTTGGTAGTTATCGATATCTTTATAGTTAATTATTTCATAAGAATTAGAACTATTTAATGCTCCAATCTCCATAAACTGACTTATATCTTTACTTATTCTATCACTTTGCTTATTATCAATTAATTTATATGTTTTAGCTTCCCCAAAAGTAACTTTCTCTTCTGTCTTTTTCTTTTTACCATCCTCAATAGTTACTATCGTTTCTTTTATTGGAGTTTTTAATTTGAATTGTATATCTATATCATAAACTTTATCATTATCTTCATATTTTTTATTATTTGCTATTGCTTTATTTATAATTGATACTAATTCAGTTCCTCTAAGCAAGCTTTTTTGATATGATTCATATTCCATATTAAACTTAGTAACTTGCTCTGCTGTTTCTCTTTCTTGCTCTGTTTTCTTAAGACTAGCTGCATTTTGAACTACATACATTAGTACAGCAATAATTATTATTGCCAACAATAGTCCGACCAGCCATAGCTAAAGCCTTTGAAGCATTTTCCATAATACTTCCTCCTATAAAATTACATCATTGTTGACATAGTTGAGAAAGAACTCATCATGCTTGTTAAACCTATTACAACTAATGGTACTATTAAATATCCTACAAATAATATAATCATTGGTGCAAATCCTATAGCTTTTCCTATTCTTCCCTTTTTAGCTATTAATCTTTCATTTGATTCTTTTCTTCTTTCTTGATAATATGCCCTTTCTGTATCTAATTCATCAAAAGCATCAGCTATTGGTATTTTTTCTACTGCTGCCTGTAAACTTTCAATAATTCTTACCAAAGGTACATATGCAACATCTTCCTTTAATTCTTCTAGAGCTTCCCATGCACCACTTTCATAGTTATTAACACATTTTGATATTGGCTCTTTAAATATATTTGAATATCTTTCTAACCATTCCAAAATTATTTCAACATTTACCCTCTCAATTTTCATAAGCATAAGTATAATAGTTTGAAATTGCATTACTTCGTCTTCCATCTCCAATTGTCTCATTTTCATTTGGAATTTTAAAAGCCAATTTGGTCCTGAATATCCCAATGCAGCTAAAACGAATGCTAACAATACTTCAAACCATTGAATATACTCTGAATGTAATGTTTGATATTTTGAATATATTCTATCTGTTGCTGTTTCAATTTGTTCATCATCTGCTGATTCATAATAGCTTGAATATTTAACTTCAAGTCTTACAGTATCCTTAGTCACATTTTGTTTTTTTGATAATGAATTTAGAATTTCATTATCTTGTTCTGTTTTTCTCATAGCTTTATTCATATCCGAATCGCTCATATCACCTAAAACATTGTAATCTGATGTTGGTTGTTCATATACATATTCTTTTGCAATCCTGTGCATTTGAAAAGATATAAATATTACAACCACAAATGTACAAATTGCAGCTAAAATCTTATTGACATATAACCATTCAATTTTAGATTTAGAAGCAGATTCCTTCATCAGTTTTATTGTTTTTCTATAATCTGCTGTTCCTACTTTAGGCATAAATATATCTACTATTTTTTTAACAATTTTTATTTTATATAATTTTGCTTGTATAGGATTATCTGTACTTCTGCCTCTATTACCTCCACCATTATCTTTTAATTTTCTTGTTAATACATAACATATAAATGTTACTATTATTATCAACATCTGTACAATTAGTCCACCTTTTCCACTATAAAAAGTATCTGTAAAAGAAAATTGTGAAACTGCCCAATTTTTTACTGGTTCTATAAATAAAATCGGTATCGCAGATATTACAGATAAGCTTTGAAAAACGTAATCAAGCTTGTCTCTTTTTAATATCTCTAGTTGCAACTCTTGAGTTATATTATTTAGATTTTTTAAATATAATGAAGCTTTATCTATTTTTCTATCTCCAAACTCTTTAGTTAAATAAGAGATTCCTGCAAATTCCTTTAAATAACTATTTGGAGCAACATCATAATATTTTTCCAATTCTTCTTCTGGAAAATCAGATATTAATATTTCATATATCTTTTCTGCCTGTCTTGATATTTCTAATTCGTCATTTTGTGCAACCTCATATATTGCTTCTTCCACCATGTTATATTCATGGTATGCATGTCTTATTTCTGCAAAAAAATCAATTTGTTGTTTTAATAATTTATTGTCTATTTTATCAGCCATACCATCCATAACAGTTTCTATTAAAAAAAGCTCAAAAATAAGTAGTATAGACATTAATAGTGTATTATGATTAGTTAATATAATTACTAATATTGTAAAAGGTATGATTACCATTAATGCTTTTGTAATAATCGAAGCTGTTTGTTTTCTTGTAACATATTCATCTTCAATATTTATAATTTCAAGTCTTCTTCTTAATTTTAAAACATATCTCTTTAAAAACGGTATTTTTATATATGTAAGGTAAAGTCTTTGATATAAAATATCCGTAGAAAAGCTTTTTACTTTTGTACCTTCTTTTAATTGCCTTAGTTGTTTTGCTTTTTTTGTATTATTTTTTTTCATTAATATGAGATACGCTATAACAATTATGGCAAAAAGACCTCCTGCTATATACAAAACATAACTTAATAATTGGTCTGACATACAGGTTTATACCTCCTTATCTTTTGGAAGTTTAATTATTTTGTTTGTTTTTCTTTTCTAGTACGCTTTTTCACTTCTTTTTCTACTGTTTTTTTTGTATTTCCCCAATTTCTATTTAAAAAATCTTCAAATTTTTCAATATCTGATTCATCCATATTATTACGCATTTCTTTTATGTTTTCATCAGAAATTTTATTTGTCATTACATATTTTCCATCTTGATATTCCATTATATTTACATATTTATACAATTCTTTGTTTGTTGATTTTGTAAAATAATATGTAGCATTATCAAAAAATTTATCTATCTTTTTATCTAATGTTTTTTCGTTTCTATGATCAAATGTATATTCATTTCTATCTTCTTGTGGAATACATTCAGTTACTCTTTCTATGTACCTTCTACCTTTAAAGTCTTTTACTAAATGTATATCAAAATTCAAAACTCCAACAACTTGTTCTTCTGCTGTTTTTTCATCGTTAAACATTCCTAATTTCAATAAAGAGTTTCTCAATGCCATTACTAAGTTTGGAAATGTTTTAGCATGGTGAGTAAATAAAGTAAATTTACTTGCAACCTGTGCTGCTTGAATCATCCATGCAGCAACTGGATCTGTAGCAACCTCTCCGGATTATGTTTACAGAACCGTCAGTTTTCTTTTGAACATCTAGTCCCATTTGTCCAGAAATTGTATCTGTTTCTCTAAATGATAAAATATTTCTTGTTGGATATATTTTTCTTAAGTGTAACTCGAATGCAGTTTCTTGAACCCTGATATTCATTGTTTCATATATATTTTCTATCATACCCATAAGCATTGTTGTTTTACCACAACCTTGCTCACCTGTTAGAGAAACAACTCTTGCCCCTTTTACTAAAAATTTTAATAAATCTATTGCTTCATTACCACCTGGTAATGTAATTAATTGTTCTAGTGTTGCACGTTTTACGTCAAACTTTCTTACGAAGAATGCCCATGTTTCAGAGAAACTAGGTCTAACAACAACGACTCTGGAACCATCCTTCATTTCATTTATTTTAAAACCATTTGTATCTGATAATTGTCCTGGATTATTATATTTGTATATATTTTGACATACTCTTTTCAATTCACTCTCTGTTCCAAAAGATAAAAATGCTAATCTTATTGATTTACCTTGGAAAAATATCCAAATACTATCACAAGCCCTTGGTACTTTATGCTCTAAAACTTGATCTAGATAGTCACCATCAGTCTGTGCAACTTGGCTTAAGAATGACTCTGGTAAACCAGAAACTCCTCCAGAAACACCATCTATATTCATATCTCTTACTTCATCAATACTACTGTAACCTTTATAATATTGGTATATTCTTTGAACTACTACACTTAATTTATCTGAAAATGATAATATTAAATCTTCTTTTTCATATATATCACTAATTTCTTCTGATGTTATTACATATGAAGGTTTTGCTTCTCCTGCAGTATATTTTAGTACCGCTAAATCATATTTCTTTATCAATTGTGTTAAGGCCTCATATCCAAATTCCTTTTTGTACATATATATCAATATATCAAATTTATCTTGTGCTGTTAACATTGAAGGTACATCAAAAGGTATTGCTTTTGAAATATTTGTTTCATCTACTCCATACTCTTTTGACAATAAATCATATATTAATTCTTTAACATATTTTTTATCATTTACATCTCCATATGTACAACCTTTTAACGCTTTTTTTAACTCGTATTTCTTTTGCTTTCTTCTTTTTAACTCTTCTTCTGATAAACCTATATCATAAAGGTTAATTTTTGTAATTTCATTTAATCTTTTCTTTACAAATTCCTTCATTTTATCTATTGTATATGTTTTGTCATCAATATCCGTTTCTTCTTCTTCAATTTCTTTTTCTGCTTTCTTCTTTTTATTTATGAAATACATAATTCCAGCAATTGCAACAACAAATACAAGTATAATTAATATTAAATTAGTTGGACTCATATTTACACTCCTTCCAAATCTAAAGTGTTGCTTTTAATTCTTTTAATTTATAATCAATTACTTCAGATGCATTATTAACTTCCCTTAAAAAAACTGCGTTTCTATCTGAATCATCTATATTTTTTAACCTTAAAAAGAAATCTGCCACTTTTGATTCATTACAAGCTTCAAAAAAAAGTGTACAATACGGAATAACACATATCGAATTTTTTTCATTCATATATCTTGCTATATTTTTAGCAGTATATTTTGAAAATCTATCATATCTTCCTATTAATATCATATTATTCTTTTTCTTAAACAATTTTTCTTTAGCTTTTATCTCCATAAATGAATCTATTATTTTTTTCCTTTGTGTTAAATTAGTTATTATTAAATCTGACATTTCTAAAATATCTCTTATAAATTGATTGTCTAATCCTTTATTTACATCAACGAAAATCAAATCATAGTATTTATTTGCATTTTTTAAAATATCTACATATAAAGATCTTAATCTTAGATATTCATCATATGAACTTGATCTTATACTCATTAAAACTTCTAATCTATCTTTAAATACTATTTTTGTATAATTAGTAATATCTTCCGGTGTTGCTCTATTACTTTTTATTAACTTAGCTAACCCTTCAATACCTGAATCCAATACATGTCCCTGCGCTGGCATTATATCAGTTATTATTTTTTTTTCTTTTTTTTCTTTTTCCCAATAACAACTTTCTAAAGTATCATCATTATAGTTAGTTGACATTAACAATATTTTATAATTATGCTCTATAGCCATATTAGTTGCAATTGAAACTATAGATAATGTTTTTGCTGTTTCTTCTTTTCCATTACTCCAAAACGATACAATAGCCATTTTTACACTCCCTTTTCTATACTTCGCATTATTTTTTTCAATTCACCATAATCTTGATTTTCAGATATTTGACTAACCATCGCTAACAAACTTTCTTTATATTGATTACTTAGATTTCTTATTTTTATTTTTGCTACTCTTTGATTTTCTATTATAACACTTTGATCACCTTGCTCTAAAGGAAAATATATTTTATCTTTATCCCATTCTATTTTGTATCTTAAAGATAAGAAATTTAAATACTCATCATCATCCTGATTTATTTCTTTTGAAAATAAAACTTTTTTCATTTTTGTTATAGCTTCTAATCCACTTAATATTTCTAATCCTTTCTTTAATGAATATAAATCAAAAGATGTAACAAAATAATTTAAATTAGCTTCGCTCATTTTGAAATTATTAAATACATCAGGCGAATCAACATCTATAAATATATAATCATAATTTATTTTTTCATCATTTTCCAATCCTAAATATTCTTTTATTTCTTCCCATTTTTTAAATCCCACAGCTACATCTATACTTTCATACTCTGTAAAATATGTAGTTGTCGGATTGATTACCGGCACTACATATTTTGCTTTTTGAGTTATTGTTGTATCAATAAATAACACTGTTTTTCCCATTGTTATTAGAAATTTTGCAATATATAAGATGAAATCTGTTTTATCATATGCACCAATAAAACCTATTTTCTTCATGTTACCTCCAATAAATATTAATAATCTGCTCCTGTTCCTAGAGTTTCTATATATCTCGCTCTTTCTTCTGCTTGTTTTTCAATTTGTTCATCTATCTTTGATTTTATTTTTTCTGTCGCACCATCAGCATTAGCAGATAATACATTATTTATTTCTGTTCTTCTATCTTGAGCTTCTTGATTATATCTAGCCCATAACGCTTGTTTTGCCTCATTAACAATATTAGGATTTGCATTTATTACTCCTAAAGTCTCTCTACTTACAGGAAATGTTGGTGTTGCAGCAACTTGTGAACCAGGATCTTCATATTTTGTAGCATATAACATAGAGCCATCAGTTTGATAAGCTTCTACTATCGCATTACTCATAGTTAATATTTCTTCTTCAGTCATTTTTATAAATATTGTATTTGAACTTGATTGTAAAATTCTCTTTTTAGAAACTACTATGTAATCTTGAGAATTTGGAAATAATATTCTTATATCCACATAATCATTTTTTGCTAAATCTGTAGGTAAAACTATCATATTATATTCCTGTACTCTTAAATCATTTGTTACCTTTTCATCTGTTGTTGTAATCATTGAATTAGATAATATAGCACCTTTTGGTAAATCTATTCTGGCTATTGTTGCATCTGACATATCACTAATTGTAGCAATATTATCTTGTGACATATCAGTTACAACTTTCACACTCTTAACATCAGAAGCAGTTATACTTTCTCCTGATTTTATATCTCTTGATAACATAAATACTGTTTTTGATTGACTATCTACTTGAGCTTCTTCTTTTTTCATCCCAAGTATTTGCATAAATAATATAGCAACAACTATTGCTGCTATTACTAGCATTAATAACATTCCTAATAAGAATGAATTTCTTGATTTTCTTTGCATAGGACTTATAGCCATTTTATATTCCTCCTTAATAAACATAACAAATTCTTATAAAATATAATTATTTATTTCATTATACAACATTTTTTTTTGTAAAACAATATAATTCTCATTCGTAATATAAATGTAATATATCGGTAACAAAAACGTTATATTACATACTTATATAGAGCTTCCGCAACTCCATTATTATCGTTACTTGCGACAATATCATCTGCTATTTCCTTAATGTAAGGCGCCGAATTTCCCATTGCAATTCCTAATCCTGCATTTATTATCATTTCCTTGTCATTTGAATTATCTCCAATTGTTAAGACTTCTTCAGGAGCTATACCTAAATTATCTATGAGAAACTTTATCGCGTTCCATTTATTTACATTTTTATTAGTTATGTCTGTATAAAAATATTGTAGTTCCATTTGTTGTGTTCCTTTTTTTATTTTTTTTCTAGACATATGTGCTACTTCTAATACTTCTATATTTTGTACTTCTCTTATTTTTCTTAATATACCTTTAAATATAACCTTACTACTATCGCATATTGTAATTTTTGAAAACCTATCTTGTTCAGAATTTTTTATATATTTATAGACATCAGGTATTACATTTATTTTTGTTTTCATATCTGGTGATTTTTTGTAATTTTCACTATTATAAACCAAAACATTATATCCTAAAGATTTAGTAATTATAGATTTTTCTCCAAATACACTATAATAAATACTATTTTCCTCACAAATTTCTATTATCTTCAAAACAGTCTCTCTTGTCATGCACTTATTATATATTTCAATATCATTTTTAATATCATATATTGTTGTTCCATTGCCAGATATTAAATAGTTATTTCTACCTATTTGATTCGATATATATTCTATTGCCTTACTAATTCTACCTGATGTTAATACAACTTGTATTCCTTTATCTATAACTTCTTTTAAAGCCTCTTTATTTTCATTTGAAATTTCACCATAAGAATTAAGTAATGTTCCATCTAAATCAATCGCTATAAATTTATACATAATCATATCTCCTTTATTAATATTATAACATTCGGATAATTTATTTCAACATATTACAATAATTTTCTTTTTCCAATTTTTATCAACAAATAAGAACAACAATATATTTATATTAATTTTTCTCACCAATTTGAGCTTTTGACTAAAAGTGAAAACTCTTAAAAAATAAAGACTACAACTTTTAATGTAATAAGAAAATATAACTTTCCTATTATATTAAATAAAAGAACAAAACAAGTTATATAACTTGTTTTGTTCTTTTATTTAATATAAATTTCTTATTGCTAGGTTATTTTCCTATCATTTGATTTTCAGCTTGTTGTATCATTTTCTTTACCATGTTTCCACCTATTCTACCAGCATCTCTTGCAGATATATCACCATTATAACCATTTTTTAAGTTAACACCAACTTCACTAGCAACCTCATATTTAAATCTGTCTAATGAATCCATAGCCTCTGGAACTAATTTTTTGTTTGAACTATTGTTTGCCACTATATTCACCTCCTAGGATATGATTTTTATCATATTATATATTGAAAAAACTTATATATGTCTTTTCAATATATAATATGTGTAAAAAAAGCTTTTTTAAACTAGTAATTTTTGGTATCATAAACAAAAATAGATAAGAACACATTTTTGTTCCTATCTATTTTTAATTATACTTCTGGTTCTAATAAACCATAATTTATATTATCCTTTAATTTATAAATTACATTTGCTTTGTTAGTCTCTATATTTATGAATACTAAAAATCTGTTATCATATTTTTCTTGTAATTTCAATTTAGCATCTTCTGGTGTCATTGGTTTTATATCATAATATATTGTCTTTATTATTTCGTTTTCAATTTTTGAGTGGTTTGTATCAATACCATCTACATTTTTTTGTTTTATAGATTCTGCTTTATTTTGTCTTTCTTTTTTTGTTTTCCATTTTCTGATCTGACCTTCTAGTATATCAATATCTTTATCTATAGAAGCATATAAATCAGTGTGTGAAGTTACAGCTCTATAAATTTCTCCTTTTACATTAACATGCATTTCTGCAATTTGTTCATTTCTTTCTGTTTTTATTGTAACAACTACCTCGATGTTATCATCAAAATATTTATTTACCCTTTCTAATTTTTTCTCTGTATAAGATTTTATAGCATCAGTTGCTTTTATATCTTTACCTACTATCTTTATATCCATAATTATTCCTCCAATCAAATTTCAACTATTACTCTTGTATTATAATTTAATACCTTGATTTTGTAAATAGATTTTAAAATAAATCTTCTAATTTATATTCTTTTTCCAATTTTTGATTAAAATATAATGTAGCTATAATCTCTAATATTTTTTTATCCTCATTTGGTATATCAAATGAATAAATTTTTTTTGAATCTGAATCTATTATATATTTTATAGCAATTTTTATATTATCATTTATTTGTATTTTTGATTTATCTATATTTGAACATTCAGAACATAGAAAACCATTATAAAATATACTAAAATAATTTAATTCACATGTTTTTTTACAATTTGCACATTTATCAATTATAGGTCTATATCCTATAGTTGATAGTAATTTAATTTTAAAGATAGATAACAAAAAATCTAAATTTACATCTCTATATGTTATTACATATAATGTATTTAAAAAAAGTTGTAAAATTTTATAACTATTTTGATTCTCAGTTGTTATATCATTTATAATTTTTGTAATATGTACTGCATATCTTAATTTATCTAAATCAGTTCTTATATCATAAAACATTTCTATTGTTTCACAGGAATTTATATTATAACTTCCATTACCACCGTAGAGCAAATAATCCCCAAAACATAAAAATTGCGTGCTGCCTAAGAGAAAACTTCTTGTTTTTCTTGCACCTTTGGCAGCACAGTTAATCTTTCCAAGCCCTGGTGTTAACATTGTAAGCATTTTATCAAAATCCCCCATATTATTTTCTGCAATTATTATCCCTTTGGTTTTTATTTTCCTCATCACTTTCACCTAGTATATTTTCCTCTAAATTTTTTATTTGAGTAAATTCTAAAAATGTATCTATATTACCTGTTTGCTTAAAAGTATTCCATGCCATTTTTTTTATCATAACAATCAACTCCTAATTAGAAATATTTTACCTCTAACTTTATCATGTGTAAAAATTTTTTTTTAATACATAATAATTTTTTTTACTTCATTTTTAAAATTTATAATATGTTTTTAGTAAAATTTATATTGTTTTTCCAGTCTTCTGAAACTTTCACCCATATTTTCATATTGACTTTTAGTCCTAAAACAGCTTCAATCTTTTGTCTAGAATATGTTGCTATTTTTTTTAACATGTTTCCATCTTTACCAATTATTATACCTTTATGTGATTTTCTAATACAATATATTATTATATCTATATCATAAATTTCTTCACCTTTTTTATTTTTCCTTAATTTCATTTTCTCTACATTAACATATATTCCATGTGGAATTTCTTCATTAAGTAATTTTAAACATTTTTCCCTAACAATTTCCTCTACCAATTGTCTTTCTGTTTGGTCTGTATATTCTTCACTATCATAATATGGTTGTCCTTCTGGTAACATCTTTTCTATTTCATCTAATAATATGTCTATATTTTTCTTGTTTTTTGCTGATATTGGTACAACAGCTGAAAAATTATATATATCACTATATAGCTTTATAATTTTTAAAACTTTTTCTTTTGAAATAGCATCTATTTTATTTACTACTAATATCACTTTATAATTTTTGTCTTTTAATCTTTCTAATATTTTAATATTTTCTTCTGAAATCTTTTCATATGCCGCTTCAACAACAAGTAATATGACATCAGCATCTTTTATTGAATTATATGCCGCATTTATCATAGCTTCATTAAACTTGCTTTTTGGTCTATGTATTCCTGGAGTATCTATAAATATTATTTGTGAATTATTCCTATTTACAATTCCTTTTATTATAGTCCTTGTTGTTTGTGGCTTAGATGTAGTTATTGCTATATTCTCCCCTATTAAACTATTTAATAATGTTGACTTTCCAGCATTTGTTCTACCTATTATTGATACAAAACCAGATTTAAAATTATCCATTTTCAACCTCTATTCTTCTATTTCAACATCTGCATTTATTGGGCATATTTGTATAAAAGTATTTCCATCATTTACTTCTATTTCATTTCCATTTAAATCTTTATATATAGTTTTTGCAGTTCTACTAGATTTATTACATGTAATTTTTATTGCTTTTCCATTTGTTATATAATATCCATCTAAATTTCCTATATTATTCAATCCCTGCCTATCTTTATTTTCGCCATCATTTAAAACATAATTTTTTGCAAATGTAATAATAATATTTTTAGTTTTTATATCTTCACCTGTAACCCAATCAACTTGCTTTTTTCCTTTTGAATATCTTACATATGTTTTTGTATTACTATCATATTCATATGACACCTTATTTGAAGTAGAGTAAGGTATAGTAATTTTGTTAGCCACCTCTCCACTGTCTAAATTAACTTCTTCAGTCACATAATTTAACACACTTTTCTCATCTGAAGTAGTCCTATAATTTTTCTTTTGAGCAACTTTCAAAATCTCATCTGTACTTGTAACAGCATTATGTGGAGCAGATTTATCTTTTACTCTCCAAAAAGTTTTACTACTTTCTGATATTCCATTTATATTATTTATTTTATATGTAGATATATCAGACTGTGCTTGAGGACTCCAGCCATAATGTACATATATTGCATCATTTTCCATGGCATAATCTAAAAAATAATGTCTTGAACTTCTTATAGGTCCTATTTTCTCTAGATTTTTCCCCTTAAACAATGCCATTAATCTACTTTCTCCAGCTTCTACAATTATTTCATATACAATATATGCATCATTTAAACCAGCTTGTGGTTGTGCGCTTTTATGATTATCTATCATAAAAGCAATAGGTCTATCATTTCCTTGATAAATATTTACTTTCTTTTCCTCTTTATTCTCCAACTCAACTACTATTGGGTCATTTTTAATTTCTTCATTATTATTTATTTGAGATTTTTTGTTATTTTCTGAAATTATTTTATACGCTAATACTCCCCCAGATATAAAAATTATTAAAACAATTAATACTACAAATACAATTATTTTCTTTTTTCTATTTCCTTCTTTTATACCTCTTTTACTACTTCTTGGCATATAATCCTCCTATTTTAATATTGTTAAACCATATACTAAAAGTGTTATTAATATTCCTAAAACAGCACCTAAAACTACCTCTAGAATAGTTCTTTGATTACTTTCAATTCTATTTAAAGAAATTATAATTGCCATAGTTAATGCTAGTGCGACTATTACTATATTTTCTGTATTAATCCATATAGCTGTAACAGCAGAAAATGCTATCATTGATTGTCCACTTACAATTAATTGTTTTTTATGCAGTCTATCATTAATTTTAGCTGCCTTTAAAGCAACTGTTACTATTATAACTAATGATATGGCAACAAATGCTAAATATCCTGGTGAATTTATTACAGTTTTTATTATACTTGTACCTTCTATACCTATCTTATCAAACAATATAAAATAAGTTATAACTAATGCATTTAAAGCTGATATTACAACAGCACCAGCAGCTACATCTTTTGCAATTTTTGCTTTTGGATGATATAAATCTGTATATAAATCAACAACTGTTTCTATGGCTGTATTTATCATTTCAGCAAATATAATTAATACAAATGCAAAAATTAAACAAATAAATTCAAGTTTAGATAGATTAAAAAATAAACTTGCCACCATAACACATGCTATGATTACTAATTGTTTTCTTACATTAGATTGTGTAGTCGTACCATAAATAATACCATTTACAGCATTTTTCCAAGCTTCAAAAAAATTTTTATTATGTAATCTTTTATCATTTTCTTTTTTTTCCATTTTTCTCCCCATTACCTTGTAATATTTATACTATCTAATATATATTCTTCTTTTTCCCTCATATGTTTTTTATCTTGCTCTTCTATATGATCATACCCCATCAAATGATAAAACCCATGCACTACCATGTATGATAATTCTCTTTCAAATGTATGTCCATATTCTTTTGCTTGTTTTTCAACTCTATCTACAGATATTACTATATCACCTAAAACTTCTTGTACATTTGTATCAAATGATATTAATTCCTCCCTTTCAAACATAGGAAAAGATAATACATCTGTTTCCATATCAATATTTCTATACTTCTTATTATATTTTCTAATTACATCTGGTGTCGTAAGTATAATATTTACATATAAACTACTCCTATCTATTTTTTCTACTTCAAAACATTGTTTTAATACTTTTCTTATTATTAATTCATATTCTTTATTATTATTTATTTGTACATACTCTATTTCTACTAAGTCTATCATTACAAATATACCTTCCATTAATACATTTAATTTTATTTTTTAAATTTCTCATTACTCCAAACTTAACAAGTTTTTCTTTATAATATTTTATTAATTTTTTATAATCATTTGTACTCTTATTTACATCTTTTAATTCTCTTCTTAGCAATAATATTTCTTTTTTCACATCGTTTTCTTCATTATTGTATTTATCCCAAAAAGCTTTATATTCTTCTCTATCTTTTGGATCTTGCCAATAAATTTTTGTTGATAGTAATTTTGAGTTAAATTCTTTTAAAATTCCTAATAACATATTATATACTTCTTCTATTTTTTCTTTATTTGTTGTATTAATTATTAATTGTCTTACATTTTCAATTAAAAATATATAACATTGTTCTGCAACTACTAATGGTAAACTATGTGTAAATAGTTCTCTACTAATTCCTAGTAAAACTACATTTTTTTCTAGCCTATCTTTTTCATCTAACTTTCCAACAGTAAATCTTTCATACTTACTATATTCTTTATTTAATAATGTAGCATCATTTTCTTTAGCTATTTCTAATTTTATAGGTAATATTTTTTGAACATATTCATCTAATGTATCAAAAATATTTAAATATATTTTATTTCTATATTGTTTATTAGTATGTATGTTATCAGATAATTGGACAGAATAATTCTTTAATATTGATTTATATAATGAATCTACTTTATTTATATAAAACTCTAAATATTTATTTCTTAATTTAATCTTCCCACAACTATTTATTGTCTCATAGTCTAATTCTAATAAATATTTCTGCTTTCTATATTTATATTCTAAATATTCATTATCTTTTAAATGAGTTATTTCATAGTAATTAGTTAATGCAAGTTTTTCAAATTCAGTAGCAGTTCCATTTTTAACATTACTATATACAGATTCCATTATATATTTATCTATTGCTTCAAGGTATATTGCATAATAATCTTCACATTTTTTTAAATAACTTTCTTTTTTATCTTTTGGTATATTATCACTAACATACATATTATATGCTTTTAATAAATTATTTCTCTTTAGTGATATCAAAAAACTATTTATACCAACCTTTGTTGGAACAAATAATTTACTTAAAGTATTCGTAATTTTCCTAAAAAATGTAGTATTTGTATTATAAATTCTAACACTTTTTTCTTCCATGTTTATTCATCCTTTCATATATTGATTTTTTCTTTTGTCCCCACACTCTCTAGCACTTCATATACTAATTCAATATCAATAAACTCATTATTTTCTTTAATATTAACATATCTATTTAGAATATTTTTCTCTTCGTTTATCTGTTTATTTAATTCCTCTTCTAATTCATTTATACTTTTTTTCTTTAATTCATCTTTACTATATTGAACTGCTTCATATTTCTTTTCATAGTTTTCCTGTTTTATTATTTCAATTGGGAGATAAAAATTAGAAAATAAACTTAATTTTTTATTCTCACTTATTGTATCATAATTTTCGAATTTTGAAAGTACTTTATAAAAATTTATTTGTAAATTATTAATCTTTATTGAATATTTTGTTTCTGTATTACCTGTTTTTTGTTCAATTACTTGTTTATACTCAAAATTTTTTCTGATACTATACCATGTTTTTATCTCTATATCAGCAGCAGCATGAACATATATTGGTTCTGTATATTTTCCTTCCAATTTTCCTTCTACTAATATATCTCCTTCTTTTACTATATCTCCTACTTTTACT
Organism: uncultured Clostridia bacterium; assembly: GCA_944386645.1. Taxonomy (GTDB): domain Bacteria; phylum Bacillota; class Clostridia; order TANB77; family CAG-508; genus CAMCHB01. Next base: position 34,053 of record CALXBW010000008.1, read on the forward strand.
TTTGCAGTTCCATTACTAACATTTATTCTTGTTATAATACCAGATTTCTCTGATATTATATTACAATATTCATCTGTTTTGACTATATCAGGTTTTTTTTCACTTTCTACAATTTCTACAATTGCATTTGTTCCTTTTATGTCTATTCCAATCCATGCAATATCTTCTCTTTTCATCCTTATATCATTAATAACACTTTTTGTATCTAGTTTGCTTTTTGCAACACCTATAGACAATCCATTATTTTTTAATTCTTCTATAATTTCATTTTTATCTATTCTGTTATCTCCTATTATTTCAATATTCCATATATAATTTGATGATATTAATAATACTATCAATACAAATATTAATAAAATAAAGAATATTTTTCTCTTTTTATATTTATTAAAAATAAATGGCAATCCCATTTTTTTAGTTAATTTTATATTACAACTAGAAGTTTTTGCTATATTTTTTAATATTTTAAAATCATTTATACTTATATTTGCATATAATATACTGGATTTTTCTCTTTTCATATTCCATAATAATATACCTTTTGACTTGCATATATTTATAAATCTCTCAATATAAAATCCTTCTATTTTAATATTTACATATCCTAAAATATAATTAAACAATATTTTGAAAAACACTATTTTTCCTCCTAATTGTCAATATCTTTTTCCATTGTCACAGAATCTATTTGACCATATATCAAAACAGTATCATCTTTCATTTGATTTAGTTTTAAACTTATTCCATTAATATTTATAATACCTATATATGAAGCAATTTTCACAAAATTTTCTTCATATTCTAATACACCTTTATAATTTTCAACTAAAACCTCTTCAAATCCACTTATTATTATTTTAGGAATATTTGTAGTTATCTCCTTTGGTATATCTAACAATTTATCCAATTTATTTTCTTTTCTTTTAATTTTTCTCATTAATATCACCTATTCATATATTCTATTATTGAAATATATGATTTAGATATTAATAATAGAACTTATTACTTTCCAGAAGAAAAGAGAGCATAACAAAATTTTAGATTTTGTTATACTCTCTTTTCTTACTCATCATCAGTAAAATTAAATTCATCTTTAAATTCTTCTTTAAACATTTGAAAAACCTTATTTAATGTTTCTTCATCATCTACACTTACATATGTTTCTTCATCTGAATCTTCTCCATCATCTTCTATTTTTAATATTACTACTTCACCCTCATTTTCATCATCTTCCTCAACTGGTAGTAATATTGCATATTGTTCTGAATCTAATTCTATTATATCTAAGAATTCAAATTTGACTTCATTTCCATTCTCATCATTTAAAATGACTACATTTGATAAATATTCTTCCTCCATATATTTCTCCTTTCATTTTTTATATATAATTGTATTTCTACAAAAATAAACTATTATTTGTTCATATTTATATATTTTTCTAATATATAAACTGCTGAAATTGTATCTACTATGTCTTTCTTTTTTCTTTTATCTATATTTAAATCATTCATTGTTCTATGAGCTTCGACAGTTGTCAGTCTTTCATCCATAGCTACTATACTCACTTTTGGAAATCTACATTTTAATTTATGTATAAATTTATGAGTTAGTTCAGCTCTTTTTGTTTCTTCACCTTTTAAATTTATTGGCATACCTACTACTACTACATCAACGTCATATTCATTTATAATATCTTCTAATCTATTTAATAAAATTTTATCATTTCCATTATACTTTATGGTTTCCAAACCTTGAGCTATTATACATAATGGATCTGTAATTGCAATACCAACTCTAGAATCGCCATAATCTATCCCTAGTATTCTCATAATTTAATCCACAATATGAATATAATATTTAACCATTTTTTCTAAAAGTTCATCTCTTTCTATAAGTCTAATTAAATTTCTTGCATTTTTATGACTAGTTATATATGTAGGATCACCTGATAATATATAACCAACAATTTGATTTATTGGATTATATCCCTTCTCTACTAGTGCGTCATAAACTTGTTTTAATATTTCTTGTGCCTTTATAGAATTATCTTTTTCTACTTTAAAACTCATTGTTTTATCTATATCCATATTTACCTCCTTTTATACATAATTAATATTACTTTCATTATTTGGTGCATTATCTAAATATTCTTCTAATTTTTTTGTTACTCCATCTAAAGCAGTGCCTTTGTAATATGTTGAAACAACAAAATTTAATTTAGGTGATGCACTATTATTTTTATTCTTTTTACTTACACTTTTCTCTTCATCATTATTTGATTTCTCGGTTTCTTCACTCTTCTTTTTTCTAGTTGTCTTTTTAGTTTTACTTTTTTCTTCAATCTTTATTTGTTCTGCATATTTTTTTATATCTGTTATAAAACCAATTACGCTTTCTGGTTCAACACCAGAAAATACTATTACAAATTTTGGTCCCATATATCTAACAAATATATATTCATTAGATAAGCTTGTCTTTATTGTTTTACTAACTTCTGTAATTATTTTATTACCAACTTCTCTACTAAATGTATTATTTATCTCTGGTAAATTTACTATTTTAAACATACAAACTGTAGAGATTTCATATTTATCTATTATTTTTTTAGCACTACCATATAAATACTCTGCTGATTTTAGTCCAGAAAACAAATCATCTCTTGGAATATTTTCCATTGTGCTTTGATAATTAACTGTTTTTAAGATTGCAACAATATTATCTTTAACTACATCTAAAATTGCTGTATCCATATTATCATAAGCATGTTTTTCTCCACTTTCAATAAACCAATATCCAATATAGACATTATCTATATATAAAGGGAAAAACATTGCTGATTTTGCTCTTCCAAACTCCATCTTTTGATAGGGTAATTTTTCTTCATCGCTATCTATTGTAATATATTTGGATGTTGAATTTACAATACTTTCTTTAAAGATATCTTCTGTATGTAAATTCTTTAATGTTTCCCAATGCTTTTCTTCAACATTTGTAGCCTTTAATTCGTATTCTGCTCCATCAAAAACTACTATTGTTGAATATTTTATTCCAAATCTATCTACTAATATTTCATTTACTTTTTTAATTTTTTCATCTACTGATATATTTTCTCCTATAGCATTCATAAAATCTTGTAGTACATTTAAATTGTTTATCTTTTCATTAATATTATTAAATGCTTTTATTTTATTGTGTATAGACATATTATATACCATTAATGTAATTACTATGACCACTAATACAATTATAACTACAAGTACCAAACATTTCACCCCTGTCTATTTGTTAATTCTAAAAAGTCCTCTTGCTTTTTTAGGAGCAGCTTCATAATTATTTCCTTGAAAATTATATTTATTATCTATCCTAGAATGATTTGATTTAGATAATAATGGATAAACCAAATCCCCCAAATTCTTTAAAGTAGGTATGAAATTTTTTGAATAAGAATTTATTGAAATATTACAATCCGCTATTGCTTCTAAATATTTTTCATAATTAAAAACTTCAAAAGGTATACTACAATATTGTATTGTATCTTTATTGAATAATTCTGTCATAAAAGTCATTGCTGGCTCATTGTAAAAAGACATTCCACCTATTAAAGTCTTTGCTGATAATCCCTTTATTTTTAATTCTTTATTTAAAACTACTCTTAGTTTTTCTGAATCTAATACATTTCTTGTCTTTAAATCTCTTAAAAATGCTGTTAATGGTTGTATTGTTAAAACATCCATACTTTGTACTAGATAAATCTCCTGCGAATTAATAAAATATTCATCAAATGTATCAAAATCGCAATCTAATAATATTAATGAATGTTTATGAATAAGTGTAGAAATTATTATATCTACATAATTACTTTCTCTATTTTTCCCTGGTAGATCTGTATAAACAGTTAAATTTCTACCTACTTCAATTCCTGCTGCTAGTCCATTCTCTAATTTATCCATACATTCAAATGCTACTTTTCTTAAACTTTCTTCATTTTTGGTGAAAATATAATATGAATTTTTATTTTTTGTTGTATCTAATATAGCTGTATTTATACCCATTTGTGCAAAATAATATGCTAAATTATTAACAATAAATGAAGTACCATTTTTTGATGTTCCTACAAATGCAACTACCTTTTTGTCTCTTGTTAACAAACTCTTTACATCTATACTGCTTTCTCTAACAGTATTTGTTACACTAGTTGAATCTGTACTACTATCATCATATTCATTACTATTTAGATTTTCATCTGTTTCTTCTGTCATATTAAATAAATCTAATGGTTTTATCTCATCTTCACTTTCTATATTTTTTTCATTCTCTCTATCAACTTCTTCTGTTACCACTGTAACAACTTTTTTAGGTCTTCCTCTTCTTTTTTTCACTGGTTGCTCTTGTTGTATTTCTTCTGCCTTATCTTCTTTTTTAGTTTTTTGTTTTTCTTCATTTTCTGAAACTTCAACTTTTTTAGGTCTTCCTCTTTTCTTTTTTACTGGCTGCTCTTGTTTTGCTTCTTCTTTGTCTTCTTCTGGCTGTTCAACTTTTTTTACTACTAGTTTTTTTTCTATTAATTCATCTTTTACATTTTCTTTATCTTGTTTTACTTTTTTTGTAACACTTGTATTTATCGCAGATGGAACAATTATATTTTTTGCATCTGGTCTTACTTTTATGTTTTCATTATTTTCTAATAAATCAATTTTTAATTCATCTATTTTTGGTACTTTTACTTTTTTACCTTTTGCTTTTACTTCTGTTTTACTATCTTTACTGAATGTTGGAACTTGGGTAAATCCCCCCTTTTTCTTTTTTCCTGTATATGCCATTATTTCTTGATATTTAGGTGATTCTGCTTCTAGTACAGCTTTAACATTCAAAGGTAAAAATTTTGTTATTATTTTTAATTGTTGATCTGTATATTGTGATGCTATATTATTAAAACTATCTACAAATCTCTCTGTATTCTTTCCCAATTTTTTATAATGAGTTATTATATTTTGAATTTCTGCCTCGCTAACATTTTCTTCACTTTCTGCTTCATAATTTGCATCATCTACATCTATTTTATAATAAACTTTTGCTTCTTTTTTTGATCTTGGTTTATTTATTAATACACAAACTTGATCTATGCTTCTATCTGCACCAATTAAAGCATTATAAATACCTATGCTAAATAATTTGACCAAAATATTATCAGATTTTGAACGTCTATCTGTACATATAAGTATTATAGGAATATCTGCTCCTTCACCATCTGATGCTTCATCACTTACACTATCTAACTTCTCAAACAAAAATCTATCTATTGTCTCATAATTATTATTAGCAAATGGCTCTAAATCCTCACTTATAACTATTCTATCATAAGATTTATCCTTTTGTATCTCTTTTAAAATTGCATTAAAGTAATATACATTTTTATAAGATATTATCTCCTTATAATCCTTTTGATACTTCTTTACAATTGATTCTGAAATACTTTCATTACTTACAGCAAATAAAACTTTCATTAGTTTAACCCCTCCAACCTTTAACAACTATTGCAAATATCAAAGGCAATATTTGACATATTATCAATATCGTTACAAATGCTATAACTACTCCAAAACCTTTATCTCTTACATCTAATTTTCTTATTCCAATAACATATTGATATATAGCTCCTATTGCAATTCCTACAAAACACAATGGAATACTATATATTCTAACCTTATCCAAAATATATGCTGCAATTCCATATGTCTGTGAACCATATTTTTCTATAAACTCTTGCAATTCTGAATTTGATTTTTCTTTCAAATCTTTTAATTCACTTTTAGTATCATCACTTAATCCATTTCCTAGAAGATTGCTTTGCTGTTCTTGCACATCAGAAGATACTTGATTATCATTAGTTGCATAAACAAATACTGTATTCATTGTACATATAAATATGAATGCTATTAAAAAACTTACAAGCAACTTTTTCATTTTTTGTCCCCCTTAATGCAAATTATACTAGTTCTTTTTTATTACATATTAGTTTAGTAGATAAATTTTTAATTTGCTAATATCCACTTTCTTACTTCTTATAATTACATACTATATAATACAATAATATATTTAAAATATCAAGTTTTATTGTAAGTTTTTTAAATATTGTATACTACTTATACAAATTTCTAATCTAGAAAAACTAATGTACATTTATTGTATAAGAAAATTTAACTTATATATAGAACTAAGAAAAATTATTTATTTGATATTTATACAATAATAATATATAATGTCTATAATTAATAAAATATTAATATATATGTCATCTTATTGTCATCATATTATATTATAATTTAAAAAATGATATTTTATTATAGTGAATTCCATCGCTTGAATGGAGGTTTTTATGTCAAAATTTTTTAAAATATTTATTAGTATATTAATAGTTTTATTATTAGTATCTATTATTGGTATAGGTATTGTTGTTTATGATGGTTACAGTATTTATAAAAATGCTATTTCAAAAATTAGTATTGATGATAAAGTTAAATCTATTCAATCATCTGAAAATTATGTACAACTAGAAGATTTACCACAAATTTATCTAGATGCTGTTGTTTCAGTAGAAGATCATCGTTTTTACAAACATTCTGGTATAGATATTATTGCTACTTGTAGAGCTATATTTATAAATATTAAAAATGGCTCTTTAGAACAAGGAGGCAGTACCATAACACAACAACTTTCTAAAAATATTTATTTTACTCAAGAAAAAAAATTCACAAGAAAGATCGCTGAACTTTTTGTAAGCTTTGATTTAGAAAAAAAATACTCTAAAGATGATATATTAGAATTATATGTTAATACTATTTTCTTTGGTCAAGGTGGTACTGGTATTGGTGAAGCTTCAGAGAAATTCTTTAATAAAATTCCAAAAGATTTAACTGATTATGAGTCAACTTTCCTTGCAGGAATACCTAATGCTCCAAGTGTCTACTCATCTGATAATAATATAGATCTTGCAAGAGAGCGCCAAAAACAAGTTTTAGATGCCATGGTTAAATATGGAGATTTATCTCAAGAACAAGCTGATAATATTTATAATTCTGTAGAAGAAACTAATTAATTTTTATCAATAATACATACTGTTTTGCATATAATGTGTGGAGGTGATTAAAATGTTAAATGGAAAATATCAATCAAGTATTAAAACACCAATGGGAGATATTACAGGAACAATTACATTAAATTCAAACTCTAATTCTAATAATGTTGTAGGTATAATTGAAACTATGGGAATGAAAAATAATTTTAATGGAATGAGATTAGCTAATGATAAATGTAATTTTACTGGAAGTTTTAATACTCCAATAGGAAATATTAGTTACAATGCAATCTGTAAAGTTAATCAAGATAAATTAGAATTAGAAGCAGTTACTAATAAAGGAAATTTTAAAATTAATGGTAATAGAATAAAACCATAAAAATACCATAAATCTTTAGATTTATGGTATTTTTATGGTATAGAAAAACTTATTTATTAAAGTATTAATATAAGTAAATTTTTTAAAAGGCTCCTCCGCCTCCGACCACCTCCGGCCGTCCGCCACCAGAACCACCGCCAGAATATCCTCCTGATGAACTACTTCCTCCTACAGTTGAAACAATGCTATTATTTATTGAATCAGTATAAACCGCCATACATATACAAGGGTGCATAGTATAAATATCTTCTTCACTATATCCTTGATTTACTAACTCTTCTTTTATCTCTTTTGATACTTTATCTGCTATTCCAAACAAACTAGCATAAACTAAATATCTATCCCATAAACTTATTTCAATTGGATATCTTTGTTTTATCATACTGTAATCTTCTAAATACTTTTTCAATCCTATTATGTTTTTATATTCTTCTTGATATTCCTCTCTTAAAACAATTAATGTATTACAAATAATGGCTATTCCAACACCAAAAATAATTATTGAAAATATTAGTGTTAATATAAATTGTGGTAATTTAATATCTATATTTGCAGGTGAAATGAATATAAAATTAATTAATATGGCTGCAAAAACTATAATACATAAAGTTATAAATACTTTTATTATATTTGTTTTCATTTTCTCATAAGTTTTTTTAGTCATCTCTTGATTTTTTTTATATCTGTAATTATAAAAGCCTGTTTTTTTCGTTTTAGCATATTTTTTTATTGCTTCATTTAATTCAACCTTTTTCTCTTTTATTTTTTCTAAATCTTTTATTGTTTTCGAATCTTTTGCAAAAAATAATATGTTAATAATTATCATTTCATATTCATTTAAATTTTTAATTTTATCCTCTATTTTTTCTCCAACTGATAAATAATATTTATATTCTATATTATTAAATATTTTTTTCTGGTCGTTTTTTTGTGTTTCCATATTTAATACTTTTTTATTAACTAAATCTAATATAGTTGCTACTATCAAATTATTATCTAAATATCCTAAATTCCTATTTATGATATTGGCATACTCTCCTAATTCTAATTTATTTGGTATATCTCTATAATAATCTATATTTTTTTCTTTAAGTTTTCTAGAACTTACTTTTATTTTAGAAATTATTATAAATAATATTGTTATAATTATTAATGTAATAGCAAGTATATAATAAATATTTACACTAATAAAATATTTATCTCTATCTCTACTCATTGAATCTTCCATTTGCTGAATTTCATCATTTGGATAATTCTCATAATATACTTTCTCACATGAACTTAATGCTTCTTTTGGAAATACAATTCTTGCATCAAATGCCTCCCCAGGATTTATATTATATACATTATAACTTAATAAATAATCTTGGTTTACTTTTTCGTAATTCTTTACATATGTATGAGGATATATATCTACATCATTTATGTCTATATCATTTTCGAAATCAATATTTATATTAAATTTATCTATTTCACATGTCCAATTACCACCTATAAAATTGTAATACATTTCTGCTTTATCATTATATAAGACTGCTACATTTTTAATATTATATGCATATTCTACATATTTATATTTTGTTTTTATTGGTGAATATACTTTAATAATATATTTACTTTCCCCTTTATTATTTATACTATCTTTTGTATATACTCCATTATCACCATTTTCTGCATTTGATACTAATACAGCTTCTTTCATATCAGTAAATCCTGTATCAGATATATAAACCCTTAATCCTTCTATATCACTTGCTTGATACCTTGAAGACGTTGGATTTATATCATCTTTTTGATTTTCATATTTATAATTGTATAAAAATTCTCTTACTAATCCATTCATTTCATTTGAAAACTCATATACCATTTGCTCTTCTACAAATAAATCTCCATTATCTTTTATGATTACATTCATTGTATATTCATTTATTGAATAATCTTCTGCATATACATCATTAACACATATGAATAATACTAATACAAATACTAAAAATAACAATTTAAATATTATATTATATAATCTTTTCAACAGTATCACTCTTTTCATTTTTATTATATTTCATGTAATACTTTTTCTTTACTCTATATCTATTACTTTTTTCATTTGTTCATATACTTCTTCTTTTAATTTGTTTATTTTATCTTTTACATTCATTTCATTTTCTTCACATTTGATTGGCTTTAATATAAACAAAGTAACATCTTTCTTACTTTTTATTAATTTTCTTATACCTTTTGGCTGTCTAAACTTTATTACCATTGGTATTATTGGTACATTATTTTTTACAGAAAAATCAAATGCACCATTTTTAAAGTTTCTCAATTTATTACAATATGGCCACAAAGCAGATTCTGGATAAAAATGTACTATTCCATTATTTTGCAAAAAATTATCTATTTCTTTTATAAAATATTCTTTATTTTTTATATCATTTGGTATAGGTATCGCTCTTAATAATTTTATTAATTTTCTTACAAAAGGGATTTTAAAACTTCCTTCCAATGTTGTATAGTATACTTTTTTTATTCCCCATGCTAAACCAACCATTGAGCAATCTAAAAATAATACATGATTAGATACACTTATAGCACCAGTTTTTAAATTTTTTTAAATTCTCCTTACCTTCTATTTTTAAATCATATACTAATTTATTTAAAATTTTTAATACGGGAAATGCAATCCCATAATATAATAAATTAGAAAAAAACATAAATATTTTATTTTTTACTATATATTCATATTCTTTATCAATTTTAAATTCTAGAGGCTGCCATAAATTAATTATATGTTCATTTTCTATTTTCTCTAATTCGTCTTGTTCTTTATATCTTTCCATTATTTTCGCCTCTACATAATTCTCTAATTATTATATTTGATATTTTATCACAAGTATCATGTTTAATACAATTTTCCTGATTTTTAATCATCTCTTTTTGTAATTCTATGTTATACAATAATTTTTTTGTATTTTTTACAATTTCATCAATATTAGTAGATTTTATAGCCATTTTATTTTTACTAAAAAATTCAGCATTATAATTCTCACATCCTGGTATTGGCATCATATGTATAAGAGGTTTTCTTAATGTTGCTACTTCTGTTGTAGTTAATCCTCCTGGTTTACTAAGTATAATTTCACAACATTTCATATAATCACTTAAATTATTAGTATATGGAAGTATAATTATTCTATCATTATCATCATATAAACTAGTTAAAGATTTTAATAGTTTTTCATTATTACCACAAGATATAATAAATACAATATCATCAATTTTTTCTATCAATTTTTTTGTAATATCTATTACATTACCAAAGCCCATACTTCCATTTAATACTAAAACATATTTTTTATTAATATCTAAATGTAATTTCATCTTACATTTTTGTTTATCATATTTTTTTCTATAATTACTTAATACTGGTATACCAAATGGTAATAATTTATTTTCATCAATTTTTTTATTTTTAAAACTAGATACTAACTTTTCACTTGGTATTACAAAATAATCAGGATTTGTTTCTTCCCAAAAAGGAATACTTACATAATCTGTTGCAATTTGCATAAAATGAATATCCGTATATTCTTTTTTTACTGCTGTTAGTGCCTGAGCCGCAAATAAATGTGTTGTTATAACATAACCATAGTTATTATCTATTATATATTTATATAATCTTTTTTTATTTAAACCATTCAATAAATATACTGGTGATTTAAGTTTTGTTTTTTGGTATATTTCTCCTAATTTATACACTCTTTTAAAAACTTTACCATTTTTTCTTGTAGATCTTATATATATATTGTTAATTCTATCTTTTAACTTTGGATTAATAATTTCAAGATATTCTACGAAATCTGCTTCAATTCCTTTTGAAATTAAATCCTCTTGAACAGCTCTTGCCGCAATATTATGCCCTCCACCTGTACCACAAGATAAAATTAATACTTTTTTATTATTTTGCATCATCTGTTTTTTTACATTATAATAAAAATAGCCTAATCTACCAATATATTTATTATCATATGGCTTATTTCTACCAAAATAATGTATAATAACAGTATTTTTATATATCCACTCTAAATCTATTTTATTTCTAGGATTATTTATATTATATATTCTTAAAGTTCTTTCACCTAAATTATATTTAAGTTCATCAACTAATTTTATTTTATCACCATATATAGAACTTATTATATCTTGATCTGGTAGCATTAATTTTTTTTCGTTATTTTCTATAAAATCTATAACATCTTTTTCTATATTAATCTTTCTTAATTCTTTTAAATTTATTAAAAGAACTCCTGTATTTATGTATGGTTCATCTTGTTTTATTCCTAATCTCATTTCATTAAATTTATGTACAGCTTTACCAATATGTGTTGCCGCTATAAAATAATTATCCTCAAAATTCATATTATATAATTCATTTAATTTATTTATAACAACAGTATCAGAATCTAGATATAATATTCTATCTATATTATCTGGCAAATATTTAGAAGCAAATATTCTAAAATAAATTTCTACAGGATATCTTTCACAATTTACTGGTAAAAAGTCCATGTCATTCTCTTTTATTTTTATATCATTAATATTAAAATTTTTATTTAAACCCTCTTTTATTTCATTTATATCTTCGTCTTTTAAATCTTTATGTAATATATAAATATTAAAGTTCTCATTCTTATTGCTCTGTTTAATTGAATTTAATAATATAATTAATTGTTTTTTATATTTTTTATTTATAGTAACTAGAATATTCAATTTTTCCCCTCTTAATTCTATTATTATTTTATATATTTTTATTTCATTTATATTATTTATATGTTCTATTTTTTCAAATAAATTTGAATGTGTCAAGTAAAATATATTATATCATATTATTTTTGATAAAGCATTTAGTATAGTAATAAAAAAACTAGCCATTATTAAGCTAGTTTTTTGGTACCGATGGTGGGACTTGAACCCACATGGTTTCCCGCATGATTTTGAGTCATGTGCGTCTGCCAATTCCGCCACATCGGCATATATGATAATACATCGATTAATATATTATCATATTTTTTTTATATTGTCTATATTATTTAAAACGTTTTCCTCTTTTTCTATTTCTATTACTATCATCATTGTTATTATAATCATCATAAGTACCTAATCCATAATTATCCTCATGTATATCAATATCATTTTTGCTAACATCTAATACATTATTTGGTACATCATACTCATCATCAAAAATATTATTGCTTCCAAACTCACTATCTCTTATTTTTGTTTTTCTTCTATGATTTACTACTGCAATAATAATTGCTATTAAGATAATTACAACAATTGCTATTATTATTCCCCATTTTATATATTTAATATTATTTTCTAATATAATAACATCACTAGTTTTATTCACAATAATTTGATAAGTCTGTTGTTCTCCTGTATCGTTATCCTTAAGTAAAATAGTTACTATGTTTTCTCCTATTTGAAAATTTTCATTTCCTAAAATCTCTATAGTTGTATTTTCTGAATTTGGCTCTGCTTCTATTTTTAAACTATTAACATCAAATTGTACAGTTGTTGTATATTCATATATATCTGGACTAAAATCAGGAGAAATATTAGGTTCTATTGTGATACTCTCTTTGTCTGTAATTCCTTCTACTTTCAAAGATTTTAAAGTTAATCCTGATACCTCAGTATTATTCTCTTCTTCTGGTAATTGTCCATCTTCTGTTGTATTTGTATCTTCTGTCGTATTATTACTATTTTCACCATCTTCTGCTTCTTCTCTTGTTACAACAATAGTATATGTATTAGTTTTACTCTTATCTTCAGAAACTACTTTAACTTCAAAAGTATTTTCACCTTCTTTTAAATTTTTTACACCTGTACCAGAAACACTTTGTCCTTCATCACCTTTATATGCATAAACTTCTACAGATGTTACATCATTTGGAACAGTAACATTATACGAATTTTTATTTGGTTTAAAACCTGTAAAATCATTTGGTTTTATTCCTAAATTACTTAAATTTGCATTACTTGATTTTTCATTATCTGTATTATTATTTCCCGTATTACTATTTCCAGGATCACTACTTCCTCCTGTATTACCATCATTATTAGTTGTTTCTTTTGCTTTTACTGTTACACTTACTGTCTCATCTGCTTGAGCATTAAATTCTGTATCTTCCATTCCAGTTACACTAACTGTTACTCTTGTATCAACTGATGGTGCATTAAATGTAAATGTAGCCAAACTAGTAACCCCCTCTGCATTAGCATTTGTCACTACAAGATTGTCGTCTGAACTTTGTCCTCCAGAACTAGATATTGGAGTCATTCCTGAAATTCTAACTGTATATGCTCCTAATCTCACTGAGGAAGATACAGAGACAGTTGCTTTATCTCCATTTGTACTTGAACTAACACTTATTATTCCAGCATTAGAAATAATTGTATTTGCAAAAAACATTAATATTGCTATAAAAAATATTTTTAAAATTTTTATTTTCATATAACCTCCATGTTATGCTTTTATATCATATTCACCAACAACATACTTCAATATTCTAAGTGAATCTCTTGCATCAGCCGAATTATCTTTACTAACATCTGCAGCATAAAAATATACTTTTTCATCTAAATTATATTCACCAACAACATATTTTAATATTCTAAGTGAATCTCTTGCGTCAATAGAACCATTACCATCAATATCTCCATATTTGACTATTGAATATTCTTTATCTCCAACATTTACTTTTGAACCTGTACCTATTGAAGAATTTATATCACTAATTTCTTGATTCTCATTATTCTTTCCAGTTACATCTACTCCTGAATTTTGATTTTTTATATCTTGTATAGAAACATCTGGAGAACAATTAATTATTTTATTTCCTTCATCAACCCAATAATAATGTTTATCAGAAGGTGGTTCTACACTTGGATTATCATCTGACGGTGTTTCACCCCCACTAACATGTTCTAAATATTTACTTGCTACATAACCTTCTCTATTATCAGCTGTTCTTACTTTATCCCATTCAAGTCCATCAGCTTGCGCTACATTTTTTTCAATTCTAGTTAATAATGTACCTTTTGGGAAAGAAGTAATTTTTCTTGAACTTGTTGTAGGTTGTTCTCTTAATGCAAGTGGTTCATTTGCAATAACTCTTACAATTTCTTCTTCTGATGTACTACCAGAATTAACCATATCTATATAATTATTAGCTACATAACCTTGTGTTCCATCACTTAATCTAATTCTGTCCCATGTATAACCATCTAAATTATACTTGCCTGACTCGATTCTAGTAAATTGTTCACCTGCTGCTATAGTTCTTATAACTGTTGTAGAATTTAGACCTGGACCATTTCTTAAATTCACATTAGAAGTAGCATACATTGAATCATTACATGTTACGATATCATCGATTTTGTTTAAATAGTCTGTCTCAATATAACCTACATCTCCATTTGATAATACTACTTTATCCCATATAAATCCATCACTATATGTTCCACCTTTTTCTATTCTCAAAATTCTGTCGCCTCTATTAACATATTGAACTGCTGATGCCCATGTATTATTTTCTGTTCTAACCATTATTCCATCTTTATTAACTTCCACATCTTCTGTTACAATATAGAAATTTTCATTTGGTTTTGCACAAACTACTTGAGGCATATTTTCATATACTGGTATTATAAAATTAAAGCTTTCATCTATTACTCCCATAGAATTATATGCATTATATATTCTTCTTCCTTCATTCATTGGTGCTTCAATATTTTGCTGATATTGATGATAATATAACCCATCTCTATCATCAACATCAAATTTTTCTAAATATAATGTATCTTGTCCTATAGAAATATAATTTTCACCTACAGTATTTGCACCATCTTTTATTGATTTTTCTGGAGAATCCCAGCCTTTGCTTTGTGCATATCTTAATCCTCTAGCAACTGCACCTTCTCCTGAAGTTGCTCCTATATTAAAGAAATTATAATATCCTTCATATCCTGGATATGTTCCTGTAACAGAATCACTAGGACCACCATTTTTAGTAACTTCTTGTTTAATTCTTGATGCTATATGATATGGACTAACATTTGTCTCTCTTCCAGCTTCTAATATCACATCTGCAAAAGTACTGCTTGTATAATTTGAATTATTATAATAACTACTAATAGATGTTTCATGCATAAATGTTCCATCTAAAATTTTTTCAACACCTTCTTTTGTGTAGCTACCTTCTCTATATGATAAAGTTTCAAATTGAAACATTTCATTGTCATATAAGAAATTTCTTGGATCTAAATAAAAGCTTACTGCTGCAGGTGAAGCACAATACCAATTAGTACCATCCAATACTTTATCCCCACATATAGGACAACGCCAAGCTCCTGATCTATTCTGTATTAAACTTCTTCCATGATATGCTGATGTTTCATTATATACAACATCATCCCAATTTAAACCTGTATAAAAGATTGTAAACGTCCAATTTGGATGTCTAGACTTCATATCTTTTAATCTTTCTTTTATACCAGGATACTTACTTTCGTCAATATTATCTATATTTGTTTCTTCTCTATACTGAGCATATATGCTATATGGATATAATAATATCGCCATAAAAATAATCATTAAAAATAATATATATTTTTTCATTTTCAACTTCATTTATTCCACCTTATTTATTGATAATTTTCCCCGGATAAAGTATATCATTGTTGTATTTTACAAGTCAATAACAATAAAATGTCTTTTTTTTTAATATTTTGTAACACAATCTTATATATAATAATTTTTTCTTTTATTTTGTTATATACAAAAAAATAAGAAGGCATCTTTAAATAGAAACCTTCTAATTTTTATTATTTTATTTGTTTCATAACTTCTTCTGCAAAATTTTCTTCTTTCTTTTCTATACCTTCACCTTTTTCGAATCTTACAAATTCAGTTACATCATTATTTTTATTTTCTAATAATTTTCTTACTTTTATATCTGAATCTTTTACGAATTCTTGATCTAATAGACATACTTCTGAATAGAATTTCTTTAATTTTCCTTGAACTATTTTATCAGCTATATTTTCTGGTTTACCTTCATTAATAACTTGTGCCTTCATTATTTCTGTCTCTTTTTCTACAACTTCTTTTGGAACATTGTTTTCATCAAGATATTCTGGTTTTGCTGCAGCTATTTGCATACAAATATCTTTTCCTAATTCTGAATCTGGATTTTTCATATTAACTAATACACCGATTTTCCCATCTCCATGAATATAGCTTTCAACCATTCCATCAGATTCGAATCTTTTAAATCTTCTTATTGAAATATTCTCACCTATTGTTGCAATTTTATTTGTTAAAACTTCGCTTACTGTTTTATCATTTTCAGCAATAGATTTTTGTTCTAATAATTCTTCAACATCTTTTGGATTTTTCTCTACTATTTGTTTAACAACATCTGATACAAAAGCTTTGAACTCATCATTTTTAGCCACAAAATCTGTTTCTGCATTTACTTCTACAACAGCTCCTACTTTTTTATCATCTGAAACACATGCAGCTACTATACCTTCAGCAGCTACTCTATCAGATTTTTTAGCAGCTTTTGCAATTCCTCTTTCTCTTAAAAGCTCTATAGCTTTATCCATATCTCCATTTGTCTCAGTTAAAACTTTTTTGCAGTCCATCATACCTGCTCCAGTTTTCTCTCTTAAAGATTTTACTTGTTGTGCTGTTACCATATTGTACATCCTCCTTTTAAAATTTATTTTATTCTTTTTCGGCAACTACTTGTTCCATATCTTTTACTTCTTCTTTAACTTCTTGCTCTTCTTTTTCTGGTGTAGAAGTTTCCATAGCCTCACCTTGTCTACCTTCTATAACAGCATTTGCCATAACATCTGCAATTAATTTTACTGCACGAATTGCATCATCATTTCCTGGTATTGGATAGTCAACATCTTCAGGATTACAATTTGTATCTATTAAACCTACTATTGGTATATTTAATTTTCTTGCTTCTAATATAGCAATTCTTTCTTTTTTAGGATCTACTATAAATATTGCTCCTGGTAATCTTTTCATTTCTTTAATACCACCAAGATTTCTCTCTAATTTATCCATCTCTTTTTTTAGATTGATAACTTCTTTTTTAGGTAATAAATCAAATGTACCATTATCTCTCATTTCTTCTAAATTCTTTAATCTTTCAACTCTTTTTTGAATTGTTTTATAGTTAGTAAGCATTCCACCTAACCATCTTTGATCTACATAAAACATACCACATTTTATAGCTGCTTCTTTAACACATTCTTGTGCTTGTTTCTTAGTACCAACAAATAATATGTCTTTTCCTTCTTCAGCTTGCTCCTTTATAAAATTATAAGCCTCATCTAATTTTTTTGAAGTTTTTTGTAAATCAATAATATGGATTCCATTTCTAGCTTGGAAAATATATTCAGCCATTTTAGGATCCCATCTTCTTGTTTGATGTCCAAAATGAACACCTGCTTCTAATAATTGTTTCATAGCTACTACTGCCATTTTTTATTCCTCCTCTTTGTTTTTCATCCATATACCTTACACCTAAGAACACCTTTTAAAAAGCACAATCTTAGATTAGAATATATGTGTTTATTTTTTAACTATGTTAGTATATCAAAATTTCTTATAAAAATCAACTATTATATGACTTTTTTTCTATATCCTCGCAAAATTAATAGTTATAGTTCAGTATAATTATATATATAAAGAAAATCAAATATACTTTTTATGAAGTAACAATTCGTGGGGACCAGCAAGCCTACAGTCTGTTTTACAGACTGTGCGATGCTGGGAGTTACAAATAAAAAGTATATTTGATTTTCTTTAAACTTCATTTTTAACTGTAACTAAAACTTAACAAATTTTAATTACATCCTCCATTGACTTTATTTGTTTTTCTGGAATTTTTAAAATTTCAAACTTTGAAACTTTATCTCCAAATTTTACTTCAACAATATCTCCTATTTTCACCTCATAACTTGGTTTAACGACTTTTGAATTAACCATAACTCTTCCAGAATCAATAATTTCATTGGCAACAGTTCTTCTTTTTATTACTCTACTCATTTTTAAAAATTTATCTAACCTCATACTTCTACATTAACTCCTTTTTCTTAATTCTCTAGCATGCTCTAGTGAAACCTCTGTAATTTCTCCACTAGCTATTCTTGCAATTTCCTCTAATACTTCGTTTTCATCTAACTGTTTTATACAAGTAGTAGTCCTATTATTTACTACATTTTTACTTACATAATAATTTTTTTCACCTTTTGCTGCAATTACAGCTAAATGTGTAATACATAGTACTTGATGTTTTTTTGCAATCTTTTTTAATTTATCTGCTACTCTATTTGCAGCAATTCCACTTATACCAGTGTCTATTTCATCAAATACTAATACCGGAACTTCATCAACATCTGATAAAATATTTTTTATACCTAACATTATTCTAGACATTTCTCCACCTGATGCTATTTTTACTAGTTCCTTATATGAATCACCTACATTGGTAGAAATTAAAAATTCTATTTTATCTAAACCTGTTTTATTGAAATTTCCATCTTCTTCATATTCTATATTTACTTTAAATTTTGCATTTTTCATTTCTAAATCTTTTAGTTCTTCTGTTATTTTATTTCCTAAATCTTCTGAAACCTTTATTCTAATTTCATGCATCTTTCTACTTCTATCTAATAAACCACTATCTATTATTTCTAATTGTTTTTTTAATTCGTTATTATGCTCTTCTAAATTTTCAATATCATATATTTCCTTTTTCAATTCATCCGAATATTTTAAAATATCTTCTATCGAATCACCATATTTTCTTTTTAATGAAAATATTAAATCTAATCTTTCTTCAATTTCTTGTCTATTGTCTTCTTCAAAATATCCATCATCTTTTAGATTTGATAAATCTCTGCTTATTTCTTCTACTTGATAATATATATCTCTAACTTGTCCCAAGATTTCACTATATTTTTTATCAAACTCTTCTATTTTTTCAATACATTTAATTACATTTCCTAAAGAATCAAAAGTAACTTCTGACATTTCATAATCTGATTTATTTAGACTTTCCTTTATTAATTCCTTATTCATAATCATTTTTCTTTTTTCTTCTAATTCTTTATCTTCACCAATTTTTAACTTTGCACTTTCTATTTCATTTAACTGATATTTTAATAAATCTAATTTTCTTTGTCTTTCTTTATCATCACCATAATTTTTTTCTAGTTCATTTTTTATTATATTCCTTTTATTAAATTCTTCTTCATACTCTTTTCTTATTTTTAATAATTTACTACCAGCAAATTTATCTACATATTCTATATGTTTACTCTTATCCAAAATTATTTGATTATCATGTTGTCCATGAATATTGATTATATTTTTCATATATTCTTTTAATTCATTTACAGTTACCATTCTTCCATCTATTTTACATAGATTTTTTCCATTTATGTTCATTTCTCTTGAAACTATAACATAATCATCATTGACTAAAATATTAGCTTCTATAATAGAATTTTTTTCACCAGTTCTTATTATATCTTTTGAAAATCTTCCTCCAGCAAGTAGAGCTAATGAATCAATTATTAATGTTTTTCCTGCTCCAGTTTCTCCTGTAAGTACATTAAATCCATCTGAAAAATTAACACTCAAATCATCTATTATTCCTATATTTTTTATATGTAATGTATCTATCATCATATACTCCTTGATTATAATTCAACTCTCATATTTATTGAGATATTCACATATATTATAATCTAGTTTTTTAATTATGTTAAGCCATTTTTTGAATATTTTTTATTTTATCATATATATCATACCAGCTATAACATCTAATTACATTTTTACCTGCTACATTTTGATTATATCTTGTATCAAAGCAAATAGTTGTAAGCTCTTCTGAAAGCTGATTTATATTTCTTTCGCTATCTTCTATCATTATATCTATCTTATTTTTCCTACAATTTTCTAATTTATTATAGCTAGAAAAAACAATCTTATCATAAACAATTTCATGCTTTTTTAGCCATTCTATTACAGTTTTTCTCATTTTTAGTCCTCTTTGTGTATTTTCAGTTGTATATGACCTTGCCGTTATTATATATATCTCGTGACCATCATCAGATAATTTTTTTGTAATCTCACTTACAAATCTTCTTGGTGTACATTCTGTTGAATATATAGTCATATATTTATTCCAAAATTCATCATCTACCTTTTCTCCCCAATCATACATATCCAAAGTAATATATGCATTTGGATTAATTAGTTCCCCTTTAGCTTTTTCCATAGAATATTTTGAACAATAATCTAAATAAAAAGTATTTAAATCAGTTATAACTCCATCAATATCAATACCTATTCTCATATTACCACTCCTTCTATTTTATATTTTTATTATATATTAATTACCAATTTTTAGCAATGTTTAAGTTTGAAAAATTCTGTATTTCTTAACATTATTAAGTTTCAGGAATAAATATTTATGCATATATATACAACTATAACTATATATTTTATTAATAAAACTGTTTGTTTAAATAAAAAACTATTTTTTGCAATTTAATTTATATTTAAGAAAAAATAGGATATTCGATTTTTATTACGAATATCCTATTTTTTATAATTCTTGTGGTTTGTGAGTTGTTTCTTTTTCATCATAATATTCAACACTACCATCATCAACACAGAATAATGCTAATTTTGAATTTTTTTGTTTATGACCACATCCAGAATCTATTCTAATAAAACCTTTATTATCATCTCTAACTATTGTTCCTAATTCAGGAGTATGACCACATATTGTAGTAAATCCATATTTTTTTGCTTGTTCATATGTACTATTTTCTCTCTCCTGCAACATAAACTCATATTGTTCAGCTGTTAAATCTGCTAATTTATATCCCTTTCTTGTTTGTTTCATATTAATAATCATTTTAGAATCTTTAGGTGGCATAGCATGTACAAATAAATAATCTTTTCCATTTATATTTTGTGGTAATACAACATATGAATTATATAAAAATTTAAATATTTCTTTTTGTTCTTGTACACCACTAACTCGACCTCCTTTTAAATAGTCAAAAATCGTTGTATTTCCTCTATTAGAGTTTAACCATATATCTATATTATCTAATTCAGATTTAGTTAATCCTTTATCTGTAATTAATTTTTGATAATCTACATCATATTTATCAAATTCTTTTTTCCATCGTTCTTGCTCTCTCTTTGAGTTAGCATCATTATAAAGACTATAATACCCAGCTTGAGCACGAGTATTTTTTCTATTCATTATAGTAATTAGATCTTCTTTATGTAATCTTCTTTTTATCATCGTAACAATTGTTTCTAGAAATTGCATTTCATGATTTCCTAACATAAAAGTTATTTCTGGGTTACTCTGTTTATTTTGTTTTCTTTTCATTATATCTTGAATAATTTGAATTCCTCCAGTTCCTCTATCAATAACGTCCCCCAATATAATTAGATGATCTTTTTTGGTCATTTTTTTCATAATATCCATATATGAACCATACATGCCATGAATATCACCAATTACATAAGTTTTTCCTTTACTATCTTTATCCTTAGTATTAGAATTTAAATTATGTTGAAAAATATTTTCCTTAGCTTGAACCTGTATCTTTAATCTAAATAAGTTATTATCAAAATTCTGCTGCCCAGTTTTCCCATTTAATTGTATCATATGACGATTAGCTATATATCCATTCTTACAAAGTTCTCCTCCTAAATAAATATAATCATCTCTACCTTCTTTATTCATTAACCCAGATTCACCAATTAATCTTTTTACAAAAAAATCAAATATTATATTTTTACCGTAATTTCGTTGTAATTTTTTTAATTCCTCGCTTTTAAAGTCTGGAAAAGTCCCTTTTTCACAGAAAGTTCTTACTATTTTTTTATTTCCTGTTTTCATTTGGAACTTTATATAATACATATCATATTTATCTAAATTGATAGGTGCTTTTGAAAGTTTTATATTATTTTTTACTATTTCTTCTTTAATATATCCCATTATTATATCCCACCCTTCAAATAAATATAATAAACTAATTATATTATACTATATTTTACACATGATTTCAAAAAACTGTGAAACTAGCTGTTTCAAGGTATATTTAAATTGATTTTTATTATAATAGATTTTAAAGTTATTTTTTTACATTGTTTCCTAAAGTCATTTACATAAAAAAAATCAACCATCTCTGATTGATTTTCATATCTATTCAATTAGTATAAATATATTCGTTTCTGGTGGGCAGGAAACTCGTACAATCTTGCCAAACGTTGATATTATAGTATTTTCTGTTTTTTCTTGTGCATTTTCCGTGTAAATAAAATATCAACATATAATGTTATATATTGTTAGAAAATTACAAATAATTATAAGTATATTAACTATAAAATTGTAATTTATAGCTATTGTTATTATAATAAATTTATCCAATTTCTTCTTCCATACATAACTCTAACAATTTGAATATCATTATCTTTTATTCTATAAAATATAATATAGTTATCTACTATTAATTTTCTTATTTCTAGTTTTCTTATTATGTCGTCATCTATAATTGTATATATTTCTGGGTTGTCTTTCAAATCATTTATTTCTTTTCTTATCTTAGAAATCAATTTTTCGGCTATTTCTGATTCCTGTAAATTATATTTAATATATTGCTTTATTCCTATTAAATCTTGTTTAGATTCCTTCGAATATTCTATATTATACTTTTTCACAAATAAACCTTCTTTCTATATTTTATCTAGTTCTTCATAAAGTTCTTCTTCAGAAATTTTTTCTCCTTTATCTAAAGAGCTTATCCCTTTTTCTAATTCTTTGTATAGTATATGTTTATCTGTTAAAAGTTCATATAATTCAATACTCATCACTGCTAAATCTCCTGCACCATTTTTTGTAATATATACTGGTCTATTAGTTTGATGACAAATCGTAGAAATTTCGTTATAATTGTTTCTTAAATCAGAGCTTGGTCTAATAATTGGCATAATAAACACCTCCATTAATATTATATACATATTTTATCAAAATATTGATATGTAATCAATATTTTTTATAAATTATTTGAATAAAAAATTACTATTTACTATTAGTAATATAATAGCATAAAGAAGATTAAATATTAATATAACTAGTTTTATAAAATTTGTATCATAATTTCTTTTATTTTCAATACTATTACAAGACTTATTTTTGTACAATAGCAAAAAAACAATAAAAAATGGCAAATAATTTTGAATAATAAAAATAGCTAGAATTAAGCAATATCAATACCTTTGAATAATTTTGAATAAAAATATAAAATGGTGAATTAGGCTAAACAAAATATTGAATAAAAAAGCAATAAAATAGCCTGTATCTTTAGATACAAGCTATTTACAACCATTTTTGTTATGGTGGGCAGGGATGTCCTTTATACGAACTTCTGCTTCCTCAATAGTCGGTACCTTTGTACTATATTCTTTATCTTGTGTATTTAAAAATATAGTCACATTATCATCATACAAATATATTTTATTTATTAAAACATTTACAAGCATTTTTCTATATTTAATATTGTTTACATCTCCGCTTCTTATCTGGTTTAAAAAGAATCTTACTTGTGTTTCATCTAAATCTAACTTTTTAGCTTTTTCTATTTGTATTTGATTTTCAATATCTGTATGTTCTTGTTCTACTTTTACAATTTCTTTAAATATTGACTTTCTAACACTGTCTATATCGCATACTTTTAAACTATCAAATAAATTAGTTTTCTGCTTTTTATTTTCTAGTAAAAGTTTATTAAGTTTTTCTAATTTTGTAGTATCTCTTTCCTTGTCTGCAAGTTCTACTACTGTTTTTGCTATTTTTTCTATATTTTCATCTGTTAATATTTTTCTAGCCTCTTCTACAATTAAATTTTCTATATATTCTTTTTGAACATTTTTCTTATTACACAATTTTTTTCTTGATTTATTACAAGAATAATAAGCATACCTTTTTTCTGTTCGAGATGTACCGCATACACCAACCATCATATCTTTGCAATGACCACAAAATAATTTTGTAGTTAATATATAGTCATTAGTAGTTTTTAATCTTGATGGTGAGTGTTTATTTTTTTCTAGTCTTTCTTGTACTCTATTAAATAAGTCTACATCTACAATTTTAGGTATAACATCTGGAGTCTCCTCTCCTTTATAAATATAAGTTCCCATACACCTTTTATCTGCTAATAAGTTTCTTATAGAGCCTTTACTATATTGTACTAGCTGACCTTTTTTCTTGCCGTTTTCGTATCTTCTATCAAGAAGTTTTAATTGATTATTTACATATTCTTGTATTTCCATTATTGTATGGTCATTATCATACATTTTATATGCATTTAATGTTATAGGAGCAGTTTCGTCATCTATTGTATATTTTTTATCTACAATTTTAAATCCCAATGTAATACAACCACCTATATACAAAAACTTACTTGCATTTATCTTCATACCTCTTTCAACCTTTTGCCCTAATTCTCTTGAATAATATTCTGCCATACCTTCAAGTACACTCTCCATTAAAATACCAGAAGCATCATCTGCTATATTTTCTCTAGCTGAAAATACTCTCACATTATTTTGCTTCAATTTATGTTTATATCTAGCACTTACATATCTATCACGAGCGAAGCGGTCGAGTTGATAAACAATAACAGCATTAAAATTCTTCTTATTGCTATCTTCTATCATTTTAAGAAAAGAAGGTCTATTGTCAGACATTCCTGTAACCGCTTCATCAATATATTCATTTATAACAGTATAGCCATTTTTCTCTGCATATTCGCGACAAACTTTTAACTGTCCGCACAATAGATTGTTCTGTTTGTTTATGCGAACTGTATCTTGCATATATAACTACATTCATTCTTTTTTACGCTCCTATTCTTTTAATAATTTATTTGCAATATAATCTAAACTATCATATAAATACTCTTGTATTTCTGCTTTTATATGAATTATATCCTTCGTTAAACTCTCAACACGATTTTTTTCCAAAATATCTGTTATATCCATTGTTTTTTTCAATATTTTCAACTCATTCTTTTTGTCAATATATCTTTCTATAGAATTTAAAATATATATTAAATTTTTTTTATCCCCTATTAGTAAACTTAATGTTTCTAATTGATTTTTAAAAACGTCAGAAACAGGTTCTTCTGCATCTAAATATTTGACTTCTGGGATATTGTGTCTTAATGAATATAAATGTTCCATTGCAAACTCAGACAAACCTAGCATATTATGAATTTGTTGAGCAGAATACTTTTTACATTCGTCTATACCCAAAAGATAATTAACACTTACCTCTAGCTTTTCTGCCATCAATTTTAAAATATCATTATTAGGCATTGTTAGTCCGCTTCTATAATTTGATATTGAAGCGGGAGAAATCTTTGTGTCAATAGCAAATTTTTTATTTGAAATACTCTTTTCTTCTAATAATTTATTAAATCTCCTTGCAAACTTTTTTATTTCTTCATTCCTAGCATTCTTTTTAATCTTTTCTTCATAATTCAAGCTAATTTCTTCTATTTTTACTTTTTCACTATGCTCTTTTTTCTCTTTTAAGTCATTCATATAATTCCTCCATTTACACTTATAAATCAAAATGCCTTATTTATATAAATTTTTTATTATAATAAATAATCTACATCTATAAATAATTTCGTGTTAAATTTATATATGTAAATATATTATAATATATTACTTTTAAAGAATCAAGTACAAGATATAGGAGGTTGTAAATGAAAGATAAAAAATTAGATGAACAAATTAGACAGATAAAAAATAAGTATTTTAGAGAATACTATAAAAATCACAAAGAAGCGGTTTTAAAAACTCAAAGAAAATATTGGGAACGTAAATTAAAACAAGAGCAAGAAAGCAACAAATAACAGTACACTTATATTTTTAAGAAAGGAGCAATGTTTCAATATATGAATATAAGCAAAAAACAAATTGAACAACTAAGCAAATATATTTCAGTAATTGATGTTAAGTCATATATTGAAACACATTTGCTTGAATATGAACAATTTTTGGAAGATGAAAGAAAAAAGAATTAAAATTGATACATAGTAAATATCTGCCAATACCAACAGTGGTGGCGACTATGAAAAAATATATCAGCTTTAATATATTATGTAAATTTAAAGGAGCTATACTATGAATTATAAAAAAGTTAATTTACAAATTGATAACACAAGTTATGATAATAAAGAAAATGCCAAAAAAGATTTTTGCAAAATTAAAATTCGTTTACAGAAAGACTCTCTTCCTACTAAAGTTACAGTAAAAGAAATAGCAGCTGTGCTACAAGAAGGAAGAACAATAAGTCCAGCAGTTATGTCAGGAACTAAAGCTGAAGATTTTATAGAGCAACAAGTCTTTATGGTTGATATAGATAATAAAAGAGAAGATATACCTTTACTAACAGTAGAAGAGTCACTTTCTATTTGTGAAAAAAATCATTTACAACCTGTTTTTTATTATTACACTTTTTCACATACAGAGAAAATACCAAAATTTAGACTTGTCTTTATAATGAATGAAGTTATAAAAGATAATACTTTAAGGCTTATGTTTTTGTCAAGTGAAAATAAATCCAAATTATAATTGAAAAGTGATCCACTTTGGATAAAAAAATTAACTATTTT
>CALXBW010000009.1 GCA_944386645.1 uncultured Clostridia bacterium
TTCAACAAAATTTATTTCTGTTTCGCCTATTCCAGCTTCTACTCTAATTTTTATACTCCCGCTTCCTATCTTCTCATCTTCTCTTATTTTTTCTCCATCTATTTCAAGATTACCTATTCCTCTTTGTAATCTTAATTCATAATCATCTTTTTGACCAACTAGATTTATCTCTAATCTACCAATTCCTGAAACAATATCTGAATTATCTGAAATTTTTCCATTTATTATCATACTACCTATTCCCGCTTCTAAATCTAATCTTTCTATATTAAAATTATCTATTACTGTTTCTCCTGCACCACCATTAATTTCTACCTTTTCTCCATTTAAATTATCTATTCTTGCTTTTCCTACTCCAATTTCAATATTTATATCTTCTCCATTTAGTTCATATATATTACTATTATTTATTCCTAACTCTAAATCTATTTCTTCAAACTTATAATCTTTAGGTATATATATAGTTACCTGTGGTACTATATTCTTAAATATATTTGTATTCATTTTATTATCTTCGATCTTTAAAGTACCATTTTTCACTTCACATTTGAATTTATCTGTCACATCAGATGTTTCTACTTTTAACTGTTCCCCTTCCTTTATCTCTAATTTACAAATACCTAATTTTATATCCATATTTTTTACATCAGAATATTCTACAGTATTGTGTTCTATAATTTCTTGATTACCACTATTACTCCACTTTTCTAGTCCTATTATTACTGCAAATACAGAAAAAACTACCCCTACTATCATTATTATAAGATATATTGCAAATGCTATTGCTAAGTATTTTATTACCTTTTGAAATGCTGTCATTTTATATCAACTCCTCCAAATATAGCTACACTATTTATATAAATTGTTGGTATGTGTTCATCATATGGTTTCTTTACTTTATTTTGAGTTGAACCAAAGATTGGAGTTGATTTTACTTTTATGTTGACATTACTTGGAGCTGTTATTTCTATTTTTCCAAAAACTGCTGTAGCATTAATTACTTTATCATCTAATACAGTTGAATTTTCTAAATTAAAATCTACACTTCCAAATATTGCATCTATATTTGCCCCATTGAAATCTTTTCCAGAAAAATTCACATTCTGAGAACCAAAAGTTGAACAATATTCTTCTTTTTCACCACTAGCATTTAAAGTCTTTATCTTATCACTTACTCTTTTATTAATTGTATCTCTAAATATTAAACTAAGTCCTATTATTACTAAAACAATTGGTATTAAAAGCTTACCAATAATATCAAATGATATTATGTTCTGTACACTTAACAAAATTAAAATACCTATTATTAACCATATTAAGCTCCACGTTTTATTATCATTTTTTATTAATCCTATAAAACTTGGGATTATAATAAATAATGTCCACCACCCATCAAAAAATATATCTATAGATGTAATATCAAGAGCATTCAATGCAAAAATTACACCTATTACTATAAGCACTACTCCCCATAGTATATTACCGACTTTTTTCATATATATCTAATTCCTTTCATTTATATTTTGTAATATTATAATTTATAAATAGATTTTTTTCAATAATAAAAGTGGATATAATGAAATCAAAATCTCTATATATCCACTCTTTTTAACTATTTATTATTCTACATTTATTAATTCATATTCTCTACTTCCAAATCCTAACTCAGATGCTGCT
Organism: uncultured Clostridia bacterium; assembly: GCA_944386645.1. GTDB lineage: Bacteria > Bacillota > Clostridia > TANB77 > CAG-508 > CAMCHB01. Next base: position 1,678 of record CALXBW010000009.1, read on the forward strand.
TCTATTGTATGAATTCCATGTCTTGAATTTACTCTCTCTAAAAAATGTTCTTTTCCTGGATCATCTGATTTATTAACCAAATCTATACATGCTTGGTCAATTGCTATAGGATCAAGTGATGCTAAAATTCCTATATCCTTCATACATGGATCTTCTGCTACTGCACAACAGTCACAATCTACAGACATATTACACATAATATTAATAAATGCCATATTACCTTTAAAATATTTTACTACTGATGATGCACTATCTGCCATTGATTCTAAAAACTTATCTTGCTCTGGTAAATTGTCCCATAATATTGTTTGATCTTTTAATTTTCCTGCTGAATGTATCCATGCTTTACCTTCTGATGAAGCACAACCAATTGATAATTGTTTTAATGCTCCTCCATATCCTCCCATTGGATGTCCTTTAAAATGTGATATTACAAGCATTGAATCATAATTTGACATATTCTTTCCTACAAAATTTTCTTTTAAAACTTTTCCATTTGGTATATCAAGTACTAAATCTGGTCCTTCTTCATCCATAATATCTACATTAAAATACTTGTTCCATTCATATTCTTCTATTAATTTTTTGTGCTTTTCTGTATTGTTTCTTGCTCCTTCATAAGCTGTATTACATTCTACAATAGTTCCCTTTACATGTTCTACCATTGGTTTCATAAATTCTGGACGTAAATAATTTTGATTTCCTTTTTCACCAGAATGAACCTTCACAGCTACTTTTCCTGATAACTCTTTTCCTAATCTTTCAAATATTTTTACTACATTTTCTGGCGTAATATCTTTAATAAAATATACTTTTGCCTTTTCCATATTAATCATTCCTTTCATTATTCTTCTTAATTAATATATCACATTTTTTATCACCTATACTATATGATATATATTTAAATTTTCCTACATTCTATCACTTAGAGTTTACTTCAAATCAATATTTTTATTAAAATTTTTCAATTTTTATAACTTATATGTTGCTGTTCAGAATAATAATATTTTATTAAGAACAACAAATGTACTTTTTATGAAGTAACAATTATATAATATAAGTACTATTAATTTTATATTCAAAAAAATAACAACTTTTCAGAATAGAAAAGCTGCCATTTTTGGCTGGGGTGGGAGGATTCGAACCGCCGAAATGCCAGAGTCAAAGTCTGGTGCCTTACCACTTGGCTACACCCCAATATTAAATTATATATCTATTTGTGGGGTGGAAGATGGGACTCGAACCCACGGCCTCTAGTGCCACAAACTAGCGCTCTAACCAACTGAGCTACATCCACCACAATTAAGACTCCATAGTCTGTTATATATTTTACCCATTTTATTTATGTTTGTCAATACATTAATAAAAAAAATAACATGAAAATTTAAATTTTCATGTTATTTTTTATTAATTATTATTAATCACTAATAATTTATTCTATTATATCCCCATCCATTCATATAAATTTTCTTTTACTTCATAATAACCAAATTTCTTTAAATATTCATGTAAAGCAAATAATGCTATTTCATTACCTCTTAATAATTCAGCTTCTAATATTATGTTCTTTAGTCTTACCCTATCATTTACTGAATTAGAATCAATATAACTTAATTTTATTGCCATATTATTTTTTTTATCCTCTAATACAATACTGTGTATTTTTTTATAAACTACAATATCTTCTTGTATCTGGTTATATTCTAATTTTTCTAATCCTTTAAACTCTAATATTGGATTGACATAATCTAATATCTTTTTTTTTGTTCTAATATTATAAAATTTACTTTCATAATATTTAATCAAATCTGAACCATCATTCTTAGGTATTTGAAGTATTACACAATCTTCCTCACATTTAGATTTAACATATTTTAATGCTAACTTATTATCTAACTTTCCTATTCTAAAATAAGTTTCCATTTGTTCTTTATTAGAATTTTGTTTAAAATTATTATACATTGTTAGAATCTGAGTAAAATCATTTAATGTCTTATTATTATAAGCACACTTAAATCTTTTCTTTATTTTTACTTGTCTTTCATTGAAAAGCTCTCTTAATTTTACTTTTTGCAGTTCTGTTAAATCTGGACTATTTTTCAAATCAATCATAACATAATTGTAACTTATTACTGGTTGTTTTGTTATAAACATAGCATCATTGTACTGATTTATATTTTTTATAACCCCATCTTCATCTTTTATATATATGTCATTATTTTTATTACATATACACAATTCCTTTTTATCAATATTCATAAAAATATTTTTTGAATTTCCTAGTATATCTTCCAATCTCCTTAAGAAAAATTTAAATTGTTCATTATCTTTTATTCTAATAATTAAACAATCATTGACTTTTCCTTGTAATAAAACTTGAGCTATTCTTTTATACTTAGGCAAACAATCTGAGTCTAAATATGTTTCCAATTTGCAAAGCAAATCATATTCTTGCATCTTTTCGATTTGGTGCTCTGTAATTTTTTCAAGCTCAATATATTTTTTTACTATCATTTCTGATAATTTTAGTCCTGCACTATAATACATACTATCATACAAAACATATCTGTCATATAGCATGTTAATTATTATAGATAAAACTTTTTTATCATATACTAATCTTAATTTTCCATCCATGTAAGATATACTTAAATGCTTTAATATTCTTATAAAATCTGTTTTTTTACCATTGACTAAGAAATTATCTGTAGTCATATATTCCATACGATCACAATCTATGTCACCTATTAATAGACACCTAAAGCTCAAGATTTTTTCAATATTAACTTCATCAATATTTCCATTATAATTTTTATTTTCATAAAATTTTAATACCGATGATGTAATATCATAACCAAAAATTTCATTTATTTCTATTGAATTTTTCAAGAAACATTCAATGGTCCTTTCTTCATGTGTCTTACTTTCTAGATTTTCCATAGAATGAGAAAAGGCCAAATGACCTAAATCGTGCCCCAACGCCGCTAATTTTAATACTTCAACTTCTCTTTCATTTAATGGAAAGAAATCGTTTACATTTTCTTTAATACATTTTAATGCAAAATCCACTAGATACATTGTGCCAATTGAGTGCATAAGTCTAGTATGTTTAGCATTAATTATACCAGATAATGCTTTTGTACCTAATTGACTCTTGTGAGATAATCTTATAAATACTGGCAAACTTAAAACCTTTTTGAATTTTTCTCCAATCCGTATTTCTCCAAATACAGGATGCATTACAATTTTACTATTATTGATATACATAGTTATTCCTCCTCATGAGAATATAATATTATTATAAAATTTTCCAATATTTATTATACAATACACTTTACATAAAATCAATATTTATTTTTTATTTATATAATACATTAATTTTATATTTATATTATTACTCTTCGCATTTTATTAAAAGGATTATATATTTTTCATAAATTTTTCTCAAACAACAAAAATGAAGGTAATAAAAACTACCTTCATTTTATATTTTATTATAATTTTTTATTCAGCTTTTGCCCAAATTATAATTCTTCTTGAAGAATCATAATCTGTACAAGTAGATAATGATATTTCCATTGCTCCGTTTGTATCTCTTGTCATATAATCTGAATCTTCTGCTGTTGTCTCGTATGTATTATACACTATATATGTAACCCTTTTTCCCTCTAAATCTGTTATATATATTTTATCTCCTATAGCTATTTTCTTATTGTCTGAGAAAAACATTCCATTTCTATAATTATGTCCTACTATAACAGTATTTCCAGGTTTGTTTAATCCTGGTCCATATAAAATAGCAACTGATGTTTCTATTGATTCTTTTGTTACTTCTGCTAATACAGGAAGATCTACATTAGTCTTTGGAATTTCAATTCTTCCTACTTTAACAAATCCTTTATATGTTTGTACTCCTGATGATGGTTGAGTTACATTATTTGAAACTGAACCTATGTTATCATATGGATTTGTTACATTTCCAATTGGAGTATTATTCTCTACTTGATTATTATTATTATTTGTCATACCAGATTGATGTTGAAATTCTTCTACAGGTTGTTCTGTATCTTCAAAAGTATTATATTCTTTATAAACATCATATGCCCAAAATCCTAATAATATTAATATAGCTACTATAACAACAATAAGTATTATTGTCATAATTTTACTATGTTTACTGTTCATCATACTAAATCTACTACTCATAAACATCAACTCCTAACATATATATTATAACATATTTATACATTTTTTTCTACTTTTTTCTCCATATTTCTGGTCAGATCTACTTAATTCTATTTACAATTCAGATTTTAGTTTAATTAATATAAAAATACTTTTTATGAAGTAACAATTCGTGAAGACCAGCAAGCTTACAGTCTGTTATAGATTATTTCATATTTTTATATATTATATACATATAGACTGTGCGATGCTGGGAGTTACAAATATTTTTATAATCTATTTAAGCGTAATACCTCTAAGCTCTTGCACGTATAATTATTCTTCTTGATGTATCATAATCTGTACATGTTGCAAGAGTTACTTCTATTGTTCCATTTGTCTCTAAAGTTAAATAACTTGAATCTGATTCACTAGTCTCATATTTGTCATATATAGTATATTCTAATCTATTTCCATTTAAATCTGTTATGTATATTTTATCTCCTATTTCTAAATTTTTATTTTTTGAAAAAAATAGACCATTTCTATAATTGTGCCCCATAATAATTGTATTTCCTACTTGATTTAAACCTGGACTATAAAAAACTGCAACTGATTTTTCTATTGATTTTTTTGTTACTTCTGCTAATATTGGATATTTTATTCTTGTTTTTGGTATCTCTATTGTTCCAACCATAGGAAATCCTTTGTATGTAGGACTATATGATGCTGTTGAATTATTCTTTTTTGAAGATGTGTTTTTTTTCTTACTGCTTGTTTTTGAAGTTGCTTCTCCATTTTGATTATCTTCACTTTGTCCAGTTTCAGAATCAACTTGGGCATTTCCATCTTCTACTCCACTTATACTGTCAACATTAGTTGCACCAACAAGTTCCAAAAACTCATCAACTGCTGATGTAGCATCTTTTGTAACTGTTTTTGCTTGATATTTATCATATATCCAAAATCCTACTAAAATTACTAAACCAATAATAATTAATATAAATAATATTGTTAAAAATTTATTATATTTATTTTTCATAAATTTTCTCCTTTTAAAATACCACAAAAGATACCAAAATACATTGGTATCTTATTATTAATTATTCTGCTCTTGCCCATATAATTATTCTTCTTGAAGAATCATAGTCTGTACATGTAGATAATGATATCTCTATTGCTCCCCCTGTATCTCTAACCATGTAATCAGAATCTTCTGCTGTTGTTTCATATGTATTATATACTATATATGTAAGTCTTTGCCCTGATAAATCTGTAATATATATTTTATCGCCAACTGCTATTTTCTTATTATCTGAAAAAAACATACCATTTCTATAATTATGCCCTACTATTGTTGTATTCCCAGGTTTGTTTAATCCTGGTCCATATAAAACAGCAACAGCTACTTCTATTGTTTTTTTATTAGCTTCTGCTAATACAGGATATTTAGCACCTGTTTTTGGTATTTCTATTGTTCCAACTTGAACAAATCCTTTATATGTTTTAACAGTATTTCCATCAGATGTAGAATTATTATCTGTAGCTGATTGTAAATTATCATATGGATTTGTTGCATTTTCAACTGGAGTTTCATTATCAGCATTATCATCAGGTTCAGCTCCTACTGCATGCTGAAACTCGTCAACCGCTTCACTTGCATCATCCATTATACTATATTTTTGGTATGTACTATATGCCCAAAAACCTAATAAACCTATTATTGTAATTATAACAACAACAAGTAATATTGTTAAAAACTTACTATATCTCATATTCATATCTTTTCTCCTGTTTAATGTATATAAATTTAAAAATTCACATACAAATATAATATATTATTCATATGCAAAGCAAATTCGCACATGATATAATATATTATATCATATTAGTAATCCTTTTTCTATATCATGTAGAATTATTCTACAATTTTTTCACCTAATTTTTTTCCTCCTAATAAATGAAAATGTAAATGTTTTACTTCCTGACATCCATCTTCTCCGCAGTTAACAATTACCCTATAGCCACTTTCAAATATTCCCACTTTTTTTGCTACTTCATTAATACATGTGTATATTTTACCAATTAATGCTTCATCTTCTTTTTTTAGCTCTGTTAATGCTGAAATATGTTTTTTTGGTATAACTAATACGTGTATTGGTGCTGCCGGATGAATATCTTTAAAAGCAAACACTTCATCATCTTCATATACTATATCTGAAGGTATTTCTTTATTTATTATTTTACAAAAAATACAATCCAATTTTCTCTCTCCTTTATCTATTCCTTTATTAAAACAGCTTTTATTCTTCTTATTCCAGAAGAACTAGATTCTTCTTTCTTTATAACAAATTTACCTAAAACACCCGTATGTTCTACATGAGGTCCACCACATATTTCTTTGCTAAAATCTCCTATACTATATACTTTTACTTTATCTCCATATTTATTCTCAAATAGTCCTGTAGCGCCTGCTTTCTTAGCTTCTTCTACTGTCATTTCTTCACATGTTACAGGCAAGTCTTTTTTTATTTGTTCATTAACAATTTCCTCTACTTTTTCTAATTCCTCTTTTGTCACTTTTTTAGGATGAGCAAAATCAAATCTTAATCTCTCAGTTGTTATATTAGACCCTTTTTGAGTTGCATGCTCACCTAATACTATTTGTAATGCTTTATGTAGCAAATGTGTTGCTGTATGATATGCAATTGTTATTTCATTTTGCTCTGCAAGTCCACCTTTAAATTTATGTTCACTTCCTATTTTTGATTTTTCCTGATGCTCTTTAAATAATTTATCAAATTCATTTATATCAACCTTCATGCCATTCTCTTTTGCTAATTCTATAGTCATTTCGATTGGAAACCCATATGTTTCATATAATCTAAATGCACTATTTGAATCTATTGTATCTTTTCCTTCAGATTTTGCCTTATTTAAAGCCTTCTCAAATTCTTTTTCTCCATGCTCTAAAGTTTTAGAAAATTTCTGTTGTTCTTCAATTATTGTACTTTTTATTCTATCTCTATTTACCTCTAATTCTTCATACATGTATTTCAAATTATCTATGGTAATATCCATTAACTCTGATAATTTAGATTGCTCAATACCTAATTTGTTTAAATGTCTTATCATTCTTCTTATTAATCTTCTTAAAATATATCCTCTATCTGTATTACTTGGTGTGCCTCCATCTGCAATTATCATCATGCTGCTTCTTAAGTGATCTGAAATAATTCTTCTACTATGAATATCATCATTTTTTGCAAGCTCTTTCAACTTTTCCATTGTTGCAGAAAATAATTCTGTTTCATATGGAGTTTCTTTTCCTTGTAATAACATTGTCATTCTTTCTAATCCCATACCAGTATCTACATTTTGTTGACTCAATTTTGTATATTTACCGTCTGCATGTCTATAATATTCCATAAACACGTCATTCCATATTTCAATATATTTACCACAATCACATGAAGGATTACAATTTTCTGAACATTTTGGTTTACCTGTATCATAGAACATCTCTGTATCCGGACCACAAGGTCCTTCATCTCCTGCAATCCACCAATTATCATCTTTTCCAAATAAATATATTCTCTCTTCTGGTATTCCTACTTCTTTCCAAGTTTCTATTGCCTCTATATCCTTTGGCGCATCTTCATCTCCAGCAAAACATGTAACAGATAGCTTGTCCACTGGTATATTCAAATGCTTAGTTAAAAACTCAAAACTCCACTGAATTGCCTCTTTTTTAAAATAATCTCCTAAAGACCAGTTTCCTAACATTTCAAAAAATGTAAAATGCCTATTATCTCCAACATCTTCTATATCTACTGTTCTTACACATTTTTGATAATCTGTAAGTCTTGTACCTGATGGATGGTTTTCACCTAAAAGATATGGCACTAATGGTTGCATTCCCGCTGTTGTAAATAACACCGAAGGATCATTTTCAGGTATTAACGGACTACTAGGAATTATTTTATGACCTTTACTTTCAAAAAATTTTAAATACTTGTTTCTAATATCTATTGCTTTCATATTAATCCACACTCCCTTTTATACTTAAAAAGCATTATATTATAAAAAAAGGCAAAATACAATAGTTACTATATTCTTTTTAAATCTCTTATATATACCTTTTCCTCATCACTAACTCTTTTTGACTCACTTATTTTTTGTATAGCCTTATTAAATGTTATATCATCTAAATTACATTCTTCTAAATAAGTAAATGTAAAACCTGGATATTTTATGTACATAATTGATATAAGCCATGCTACTGCCACTTTTACATAGTAACCTTCATGCTTTATTGTGTCCAATTTTTTAGATACTTCTATGGTATGTTTATCATCAAGAAAATGATACAACATCATAACTACTGCAAATCTTACTTCATATTCATTTTCTGAGTATAAATATTTTTGAATAAATTCCCAGAAAATTTTTTGATTCTTCTTTGCTATTTTCAATCCTGCACAAAATGTATCACAAATAGCCCAGTTATTTATTTTAGGCAAATAATTTTTAATATATTCTAATACTTTATCTACTCTTAAATCCAATAATCCTATTATCATTCCCTCTAGCATTACTTCTTCATAATAATCTGATTTTGTATGATTAAAATATTCTAGTCCATATTCTGCATATATTTCTTTTGCTAAATTTCTTAATAATGGTGTTTTTACACCAATAATATTGTCTACATTTGGACATAATCTGCTATGAAACTTTTTAAATTTTTCATCTGCTAATTCTATTAATCTATCTTCTATATATTCTTCCATCTTTTACTCCTCTAAATATGAAATCTTTTTATTAATTCTTCTTTTATATCATTGCCACATATTATTGTTGTTATTATTGCTATAACTAAAGATATTATTAAAGCTATAACAGATAGCATAATATTATTTACCATATTTAATAAAAACAATATGATCATAAATAAATTAAATGCAAAAATTATAACATGATATATAATATATTTAGTATAATTTCTCCTACTTATTAGTAGCATCATAAACATCATGACATTCGCAATAGATAATATTATTGGTATTGCTATTTCTACTGACCAACCTCTATATCCTGTAATTTTATCTAATAATATCATAAAAATTGAAATTACTAGAGTCTGTATCATTATACTGCTTGCAATACTACTTCCTCTCCTTATTGAATATATCACAGTTACCCATAAATATACAATACTTATTGAACTAATTAATGACCACATAACTTTTGCATCTGTTAAAAAATCTATTGCTATAAGTACTCCTGAAATTAATATACATATGAATATCAATATACCAATAATTATATTACTCTTTTCTATATTTATTATTCTAGGATATAACATATTTACACACCATTACTTTCTATTCTCACTGCTATTTTTTGTTTTTGTAAGTATTCAAAAAATGTATTTTGTATACTTTGATCTTCCAATATTGATGTAAATGTAAAAACGACATTATTTTCAAATGAACAAACTGAACACTTTATTTTCTCTACTACTTCTGGAGCAATTAAAAATAAAAAATTATCAATGTATTTTTTATATTCAGATATTATCCCAATTTTACCTATATTTGACAATGTAGATGTAGTATATTTTCTTATTTCAAAATAACTAATTTTCACTGTAAATTTCTTTATAAATAGTGGCATCATTTTTATTAATATATTTGTACCTAATTTTACATTTGATGACATCGTTTTTATTATTTCTTCTTCTGTAAGTTTTTTTGTAAAATCTTCTTTTACAAATTTTAATATATTTTCAAAGCTATCATTTTTATCCATTTTCTTTTCTACTGTTATATATGAAAAAAAATTCGATATTGTCTTAGAATTAAAATATTTTCTTAAATCAACTGGTATACATATTTTTATTGGCTTTGTACCTTTGTATTTTTTATAGTTTGCTTCATATATTGAATATATGAGTAATGCAGTAAAATATTGTGTAATTGTTACATTCTTTTCCTTTACTATCTCTTTTAATTTTTTTAAGTCTATTATTCCATGTACAACACTAATTGCTTCAAATGGTAAATTTCTTCCTTTCAGTATAAAGGCTCTTTTTGTATTTGGTTTTCCATTTAACTTTTTATTATAATTTTCTATATAACTATCTTCTACTGTATATTCTACTTTTCTTTGAATCCTTATATTATCTTTCAAATCATTAGGATGTGAAATTTCTAAATATGTATATACAATTTCTTTTAAAAATTTTACTGCATAATTTCCGTCTGTTAAGGAATGGAATACATCTAAATTTATCTTATTCTCAAAATATGTAACTTTAAATAAATATCCATTATTTGTATATTTATTAATATACTTGCATGGATAATTATTTTCTTTTTCTACTATTGGTTCTTCATTATTATTATCTAAATAATACCAAAAAAAACCTTTTTTTAATCTTACTTTAAAACATTCAAAATTATTTAAAACTATTTTTAAAGCTTTTTTTAATATATCTGCTGATACTTTTTCATTTAAAACTGTTGAAATTCTAAATACACTACTAAATTTTTTATTTGATATTATTGGAAAAATCTGTGCAGAATTATCTAATTTTCTCCAACTTTTATTCTTTACATGCACTTTTCTCCCTCCTATATACTGTTTAATAAATTTACTAAATCTTGATACCCTTCTTCTGCCTTGTATTCTTCTTTACCCTTTTGTCTTTCTAATATCCATATATGTACCGCTCCTTGTGTTTGCCTTATATCTATATTCATTCCATTATTATTTAATCGCTCCTTAAATTTATAAACGTCTGGATTTAATATATCATTAGTTCCTGTATAAATTGTAATCTCTGGTAAATTGCCAATATATCCATCTATTGGATTAACAAATGTATTATTAATACCATCACTTCCCGCATAAATTTCTCCTGCTAATTTTAATGTAGGTTTAAATAATACAGGATCTCTTTTTTGTACTTCATCAATCTCTGGATTTTCTAATCTTACATCTAGCCATGGAGATATCAATATTAATCTTTTTGGTAATTTTAATTTATTCTCTCCAGCTTTTTCAGTTATAGCAAGTGCTAATCCTCCACCTGCTGAGTCTCCCATAAAAACAAAATTTTCTATATTTATTTTATCTACAAATTTCTCATAAAATGGATACATCATATTTTCTACATCTTTATAATTATATTTCGGAGTAAGTGGATAATCTGGAGCTACTATTGTACAACCTAAGTCACTAATTAAATCTTTATACAAATTCCAATGTTCATTTGTCATTGCACCCATATATGAACCACCATGTAAATATAATATTACCATATCACTCTTTTTTTCACCCTTTGGAGATAATATAAAAATATTTCTTCCATCATATTCAATTGTTTCTACATTGCAACTTGTTTGAACATCTTTACATATTGATGATTTATTATCTATATTAATACATAAAATAATTAATAAAAATAAAAGTATAAATAATATAATTAGTATTCTTTTTAATATTTTCATTTTTTTCTCCTACCATTTTTATAAATTATATCATAACAACATATTAAATCAATATATAAGATATTAAGAAATTATTTAACTTATTTCGACAAAATATTTAATTTTTATACAAATAAATACAAAACAAATTCATATTTTAAATTAACAAAATTGAAAAAAGATATATTAATTTTTTAATATATCTTTCTTTTTTGCACTTTATAGTTTATTTTTGCAATTATGTTAGATGGAACAATTTTTGCACCCAATTTAGCAAATTTTATATCTATACCAGGAACAATATAAAACTTTCCTTTTAGTAATTTATTTACTGTATATTCTGCAGTTTGCTGGCTATTTGCTTCCCTTATTTTAAATTTTACATTTGCAGTTTTATTAAAGTTTGTCGCAACAGGCCCTGGACATAAGATGCTTATTTTTACATTAGATTTCTCTTTTTCTAACTCTTCTCTAACAGCTTCAGATAATCTAACAATATAAGATTTTGTTGCATAATAAGTTGCCATTAATGGGCCTGGCATAAAACCAGCTATAGAAGCAACATTTAAAATTTTTCCACTATCCTTTTTTATCATATTTTCTAAGTATAATTTCATCAATATGTGATATGCTTTAATATTTGTATCTATCATATTTATTTCTTTTTCTAAATCAGTTTTATCAAAATAACCACAATCACCAAAGCCAGCATTATTCACCAAAATATCTATATCAGGATATTTCTTATATATTTTAATACAATTTTCTGTTGACGATACATCTATTAATTCTATTTCTACATTTACTAACTTCTCTAGTTCACTTTTTATATTATTTAATCTTTCATAATTTCTAGCAATTAACACTAAATTATATCCTCTTTTAGCAAAAGCCCTTGCTAAATCTCTACCTATACCTGAAGAAGCACCTGTTATTAAAACTTTCATATGATTTATCATCTCCATATAATAAATTATTAAACACTATCTATACTTATTATTCTATTTATTTCTGGTATAAATTTAATTACAATTTTTTTACCTTCCATATTAAATATAGCTTCCCATAGATATGTATTATCATTTTTTTCTATACTCTCCAAACTATATTCACTATTATAACCTAAATTTATGTATTTATCTATTATAAATTCTTTTACTTCATCATATTTCATATGATCTATAATTTCATTACTATAATCATTATTATCCTTATATTCTTCGATTTCACTACTAATTGCATTAAATCGAATAAAAATATTGTTATTGATTTCTATATTCCAGTATACTTCATTATTAAAAATATTAGATAATTCAATATTTTTTATATTGGATATATCTATGCTTAATATATCCTCCATATTTTCTAATTTTATCATTATATCATCTTTGTTTAAAATCGTTTTAAATCCATTCCCCATAATATTTTCTTCGTTTTGTTTATAATTCCTATATAGTAATAAAAATAATATAAATATAATAATTGAAAATAATAAAAATAATATTCTTTTTATGTTCATAAATATACCTCCAATTACACTTTTATCCATTATACAATTTTATTTTTATTATTTTTGTCAAAATTTGTCGAATATCATAATTTTTATAATTTTTTTATCATATCCGGAAAACTAATAGAACATACCTCAATATATGTGATTTTTTACTTAAATTATTCAATTCAGAATCTAGAAATATTCCTAAAATTTTTCGATGAAAAAAATAGATACTTATAAAGTACCTATTTGTCTAATATATATTTTTCTATTATTATTTTATAATTTAAACCCCGCTATAGCCGTCAAGTAAAGAAATTTTAAGGACCTGTTCTTCACAGGTGGGTGTCCTCTTACATACTTCTGGGTTTCTTAAATAAATTTAAGCATACACGCCATATATAAAGTTAGACTCCCGTTTATATCTTGTTGGTTCTAAAATTTCCATCGTGTCACGTACCATGCAGGGATATTAATCTTTATCGTTGTATATATATTATCATAACATATAATATTATTCAAATTCATAAATTGTTCTTCTTATTTGATTTTTTGTTGTTTTTACCATTATATCTTTGTTAATATCATTTTAAATTTATTTATCAGACATCATTATTATTAGACATTTTTTGAATTTTATGCTACATATTTTTGTAAAATTAGTCTATAAAATCTGGCACATATTTTTCTTCATTATCTTCTAAATCTTGTATATAGCCTTTTCTAAAACCGCATTTATTTATATATTTTATTACTTGATTATATTCATCTATGCTTATTTTTCTATTTATTTCATTAAATTCTTTTGCCTTATATGTAGGAAAATATTGAAACATAATACTTATATATATATTTCTTCCAAATGTTTCTTTAATCCAATCTAAAATCATAAATGTATTTTTCAAATTATTTGGTAAAACTAAATGCCTTATTAATATACCTTTTTGCATTATTTTATCTTTATTAAAAATAGGCATACCTACTTGGTTATACATTTCGGTAATTGCCTTTTCAGCATAATAAAAATAATTATCAGCATTTGAATACTTTTTTGCTAATTCATTATTTATATATTTTATGTCTGGCATATATACATCTATATATCCATTTAGCATTTTAATAGTCTCTATATTTTCATACCCACTAGAATTATATATTATTGGAATTGATAAACCTTCTCTTCGTGCAATTTTAATTGCTTCAATTATTTCTAGAACATATGGTGTTGGTGTTACTAAATTGATATTATTTACTCCATTTTCTTGCTGTTTTAGAAAAATTCTTGCTAATTCTTCTATTTCAACTTCTTTTCCATATCCTTGTGCACTTATTTTATAATTTTGACAATAAACACATTTTAAATTACAATTACTAAAGAAAACTGTTCCTGAACCATTTTTTCCACTTATACAAGGTTCTTCATAATTATGTATAGAAGATAATGCTATTTTTATTTTATTACCACATTTACACATTCCAATTTGTCCATTATATCTTTTGGCATTACATCTCCTTGGACATAAATTACATTTACTATTCATCATCTACCTCATTATATACATATCTATTATATATTTCCTTTAGATTCTTTTTATTTATTGTATTTTTTATCCCATTTTTAGATACTTGAAAAAATGTCTCTGTTAATACATTATTTATTTTTTTGTTTAATATTTCTTTTCCTTCTTTTTTACTCCAATACTCCATTGGAGATGATTGTTTCCAATCTTTTCCCATATATGTGATAGATGCCGATATTTTATCACAAATCATCTCACACACATACTTAAATGGAATAATTGGTGTAGGATTTGTTGAAAACCTATCATACCAGTACGCTGCATGATGCTTATTTCTACCTCTATGATGTAAACGAGCTTCTGAATATCCCTTATCTTCGACACACGCTGCTATTGGACTTCTATTTCCTTGATAATATTTAACCCCTTCACAAAATTCTGTAGGCGAAAATTTAGATAAATCATGTACTAATCCTCTCCATGGTATACCTGCCATACAGCATAGTTTAAATACTATCCATTTATGTTTTAAAATTACTCTTGTATGTAAAAATATTTTTCTTAGCATTTTTAGTCTCCTTTTTTTAACAGAATATTTTTTCTGTTAAACTTTTTCATCTTATATAATATGTTAAATGTACAATTTTAAAATATATCATATTATATTAATTTGTCAATAAATATTGAGATTATTTATAATATGTATTTTTAACATATGTACTAAAATTATTCGTAAAATATTGTAAAATAAAATCTATTTCATTAATGCTTGCAACTTTCTTTTAATTTACATATATAATACATAAAATGCAAAAAACTCTATGAAATAAAAAATATTTCATAAAGTTTTTTGTTCTTTACTTTTCTAACTCAATAATTATCTCTTCCCCTTTATTTGTAAACATATGAACTGTTATTGTATCTGTTGCATCATATTTTGTTAAATTAAATGTTTGATGATAATCTACTATCTTATTTTCACCTTCTGGCACTCCATAACCACCATCTCCATCACTTCTTTGTGATGTTTCAAATTTCTTGCCATCTGATGTCTCAACATACTCTCCTTGAATTGCCATTTTATCACTGATATTAGTTGGTGTACCACGATATAATTCATAATCTATCTTATCTGTTGTTATTTCTGGAATTGCTATCTTTAATGAAGTAACAGATAAAACTGCTTGTATATTATCTATATTTATACTATCATCACTACATTTTTTTGCTTTATATCTGATAGTCTCTCTATTATAAAACTCTTCTGGCACATCTACCTCAAACTTCCAATTACCTTCATAACATAAAACTTTATCATCTATATTTTCATTATCTCTTGTTGTTATTTTAGATAATGTAACAGTTAAATGTTTACTTTTAGGGAATAATTCTGTACTACCTGTAGCAGTTAAATAAACTGTTATTTCATTATCATTTTTCTTTATTGGAACTATACTATAAGAGCCTTTATATGATTTTTCTACTTCTTCATCTGTATCAAAAACACTTCTTGTATTAAATACAATTTTTCCTGTTTCATCTACTATTTTCAAATCTTCAAAAGTCATGCGTTCAAAATCATCTATATTATACTTTTCATTTAATTTTACATTAAAATTCATGGCAAAATTAAAATCATCCATTGTCATCGAATCTATACTTATTTCAATACCATCTGCATTTTGATATTCTGTATTAAAATTTGCTACATAGCCATTTTTAACAGCTGTATCAACTCCATCACTTACATTAAATCCAAATAAATTTTTCACAAAGTCAGAAATACTCCCCGCAAATGCCACTCCTGTTACAGAAACAACTAATAAACAAGCTACAGCTGCAGACTTCATAACATTTTTACTACCTTTTTCCATATTTACTATATCCTCCTTTTGGAAATTGGATATAGAAATTTTTAATTTTACCTTATCCTTTATTAAATTTTCCAATTCTTTATTCATTACTATATCCACCTTCCTTAAATTCTTTTCTTATTTTCTTTCTTATCCTATATAACTTAGACTTTATTTTAAATTCAGAAACATTTAATTTTTTTGAAATTTCTTTTATTTTCATTCCTGAATAATAATACATGTTAAATATATTCATATCTTCTTTTTTCATTTTTTTTACTATTTCTTCAATTATATTAGACTGTTCTCTTTCTTCATATATCATATCAATCTGTCTAAAATCTAATATATTATTTTTATAATCTTCTATATCATCATTAATTTTTATATTTCTAAATTTTTCTTTAACTAAATTTCTTGTAATACCTGCTATGTACGAACTTATCATTCTTTCTTCATCTAATTTTTCTTTATTCTTCCATAATATAAAAAATGTATCTGAAATTATTTCTTCTATATCTTCATTAGCTAACTTATTCATTGACATATTGTCTATAATTTTATATACATATGAACTATATTCCTCTATTATTTTTTCTATATCTAATATTTCGTCTTTTTTATAATACTTTATTTCGTTTCCTTTCAATTTAGATCTAAACTCCTTTTTTATATTAAGATACCTTACATATATATATTGATATATTTTTATAAAAGGTAGCACTTTTTTATAGAAAAATATAGCCATAGATATATTTTTTCTATCTATGACTATTTTTTTATATTAACTTCACTCCACTTCCTTCATCTGTTTAATCATCAAATCACCAAAAATAGCATATCCCATAGTAGGATTATTTACTAAAACATGTGTTACAGCTCCAATAAATTTTCCATTTTGTATAATAGGACTTCCACTCATTCCGTTGTATAATTCCTCCTGTTTTTTCAAGTAACTTTTCATCTGTTACCTTTATTATCATACTTTTATTATCCTCATTATTATTTTTAAATATTCTTTCAATCTCTATTTCATACTCTTCACGCTTACCATTATCTAATGAACATATAATTTTAGCTTTTCCCTCTTGTATTTCATCTCTTAATGCTACTGGGACTTTCGCTTCATTTCCTACTCCCAAAGATGCTACATTTGTTATCTTACCATATATTCCTAATTTTGTATTTTTTGCAATATCTCCAATATTATTTTGATTATTTAAACTACCTTTTATCTCTCCGGGATTACCTTTTTCACCTTTTACAACTGAAATAACATTTGCTGTTGTCAATTCTCCATTTGCAATATCAATCAATTCACCTGTATCTATATCTACAATTCCATGTCCTAAAGCTCCAAAATTTTTTGTACTTGGTTCATAAAATGTAATTGTACCAACACCAGCAGCTGCATCTCTTACCCATAGGCCTAATTTATATTGACTATTTGAAACTTTAGCAGGTTTTACTTCATCTGTATTATACACATTATCTGAATTAACATATTTTATTTTTACAGTATTTCCATTTGATTTATTTACATTTTCTATTAAATCTGCTGTACAAGTTATAGCAGTACCATTTACTTCTACTATCCTATCCCCCTCTTTTATATCACTATTTTCATAAGGTTTAACATACTCATTATTTATATCTTCTATTTCAGACATCCCTACTACTAATACTCCATCAGTATATAATTTTAATCCTATAGTAGTTCCAATTGGTACCACTTCAGTTTTAGGTATTATATTTGCAGTAACTGTTTTTATTGGTATAGTATTTAATAATTCTATATTATATATTTCTTTTTTTACTGCATTACTACTATTATTTTCTGAAGATGTTTGTATTGCTTCATATTTGTCTTCTGTTTTTATACTCATTCCAACCAACATATTTAAATTTAATTTTTCACCCTCAAAAAGTATTATATTACCAGGAATAGAATTAATATTTGATGCATAAATTAAAGCTATTGTTAAAATAATAAGTAAAATAGATATTTTTAATTTTTTCATAATAACTCCTAAAATCTGTTTTAATTTTAGGTTAACCTTTTTTATTATTTTAATTCATAATATCTATTTTTTTAATTATTTCCAACAGCTATATCATTGATTTAATTATAATTTTTATTCTTCTTAACAATCTCAAACCTAAATAATTTTTTTAATTACACATTTCAATATTAATCTTTGATATAAAGATAAATATTCTTTTCTCACATCATTTATTGCATTTTTATATAATGGTTTATCTAATAAATTCAAAAATTCACTTTTAACATATTTATTTTTCTGTTTATCATCTCTATGAAAAAAATAATTTGCCATATAGTTATCGATGCTAATAAATATTTTTAAATTAAGCACATCTTCAAATTTTTGATTTTTATTATACTCAGATATATATTTTCACAGATATCTGGTTCTATCCAATCATCACATCTAAAAAAGTTATGTATTGCATAGTAGCATTTTTGATTTTCTCATTTCTCGCATTTGCAACGCCTTCATTCATATCTAATTTTATATGTTAAAAATTTATCTATTTTTATATAAAAGGATTCCAAAAATGTAGTTTTGGAATCCTTTTATACTATGTTCAATTAAAACAAATAATGTACTCTAGCAGCATCCTCTGTTACTGCAACATCCACAATTAGTAAATAATAATAAGAATATTATTATAAAGAATAATATTTCACTATTATTCCCACAACAATTTCCTAAAAATCCTCCCATTGGATTTCCACATCCACATCCGCAGTTTCTTTCTTCTGGCATCTTATTCCCTCCTTTTTAGTTTTTATATCTTATATTATGCTTTTAAATTTTTTTGTGTTACAATATAAATGTATTATACTTGAGCTTTTTGCTCGAATGGAGGTTATAATGAAAAAGCCTGAGCTTTTATCTCCTGTTCGGAGATTTTGAATGTTTAAAAGCTGCTGTACAAAACGGAGCCAATAGTGTTTATTTAGGTTCTTCGCTATTTAGTGCTCGTGCTTATGCTAAGAATTTTAATATGTCTGAACTTGAGCAAGCTATTAACTATGCTAAAGTAAGAAATGTAAAAACTTTTCTCACTTTAAACATATTAATTAAAAATAATGAAATTAAAGAAGCTTTAGCACTTGCATCAAAAGCATATGAACTTGGTATAGATGCATTAATTGTACAAGACTTAGGACTTGCTAAAATCTTAATAGATAATTTTCCGGACTTACCTATACATGCTAGTACCCAAATGACTGTACATAATTTAGATGGAGTTCTTGCTCTACAAAATCTTGGTTTTAAAAGAGTAGTTCTTGCAAGAGAATTATCTATAAAAGAAATTGAACATATATGTAAAAACTCAAATGTAGAAATTGAAGTTTTCGTTCATGGTGCTTTATGTATTTCTTATTCTGGTAGATGCTTAATTTCAAGTGTAATAGGTGGTCGTTCTGGTAACAGAGGAAAATGTGCTCAAGCATGTAGACTTCCATATAAATTACTACAAGATAATAAAATTATTGATAATGGATATTTACTAAGTGCAAGAGATATTTGTTCTCTTGACTATATAAAAAAATTAATTGAAATAGGTGTTGACTCCTTTAAAATAGAGGGCAGAATGAAATCACCTGAATATGTATCAATAGTTACAAATACATACAGACATTATATTGATAATGCTACTACAAATATTGATAATCAAGATATTAAAAATCTTGCTCAAACATTTAATAGAGGTGGATTTTCTCATGGTCACTTATCTAATGAACCTTCAACTAAACTTGTCTACCCTATTAAACCAAATAATGCCGGAATATTTATAGGAACAGTATCACAATTTAATCATAAAAAATCTTATATAACAACAACTCCAAAAGAGGAAATCTCTATTGGAGACACTATCATAATAGGAAAAGATGAAAATAAATATACTATCTCAGAGATAGTCTTAAACAATAAAAATCTTAAAAGCTGTATAAATCAAAAAGTTGAAATTGGTAGAATAAAAGGGAAAATAAATATTGGTGATTCTATATATAGAATTCACAGTAAAAACTTAAGTAATATAGCTCAAAATTCATATTCAAAAGAATTTATAAGAGTACCTATAAATGGTGAAATTACTATTAAGAAAAATAGTAATATAAAAGTTAAAATCTCATTAGTTAACAATCCTAATATCTATATTTATAAAGAAACTAATATAACTCCAGAACAAGCAATAACAACCCCTATTACCAAAGAAAGATTAATAAAACAATTTTATAAAACTGGAAATACCCCTTTTGAATTCTCACATTTAGATATAGATATGGACAATGATATTTATATTTCTAATATAAGTTTAATAAATGAATTACGTAGAAACTTATTAAATGATTTAGAAAATTTAATAATAAATAATTCAAAAAGAAAACACAAAGATATAAAACTAAATAATCCAAAATCGGCTAATACTATAAATAATAATCGAATATCATTATTATTAAATATTTTGAATAAAAATTATGATTATACTAAATTATCAAATGTTGACAATATATATATTCCTTTTAAATATTATCTTACGAAAGATTACCAAGAAATAATAAAAACTTTTAAATCAACATATATCTATTTTCCAAGTATTATTAAAGATAAATATCATAATTTGATAACAAAAAATTTAGATAATATTTTAAATTTATTTAATATAGATGGTTTTGTAATATCTAATCTTTCAGATTTACAATTCACTAAAAAATACAATAAAAAAATAGTTGGTAATTATACTTTTAATATATATAATAATTACACTAAATCTATTTTTGAGAATTTAGGTATAAATAAAATAACAATATCACCTGAACTTAATAAATCAGATTTAAACACTATGACATGTAATAATTCTGAATTTATTGTTTATGGAAATTTACCTGTTATGGTATTAAACTACTGCCCTCTTGGTAAATCAAATAAATGCTATAATAATTGTTCTAAATATTGCTTAAAAAACTTTCATTTCTATTTAAAAGACAGAATGGGTCTAAATTTTAGAATAATACCTGATAATATAGAAACTATTACTACAGTTTACAACTCCAAAATAACATCCATATCCGCAAATGATATACCATTTAAGTCATATAGAATTGATATTCTTAATGAAAACATTGGTGAAATTAATAATATCATTTTAAATGTTAAAAATGGTAATAAACTAACTGGAAACTCATATACAAATGGTAATTTAAATAAAAACGTGTAAAATAAACCAGAAATAAAACCAATGTAAATTAAAAGTCCATATAAAATAATTCTATAAAATTTTATTGAAAGCTTATATTATTATGATATAATAACTGTAAATTTAATTTTAGGAGTGATTTATTTGTTTAAACAATTTAATGGTGTAATGCTTCAATGTTTTGAATGGTATTTACCAAGTGATGCAAGCCTTTGGAAAAAGCTTACAAGAAAAGCTCCTGACTTAGCAGAATCTGGTTTTACCAGTGTATGGCTACCTCCTTCATATAAATGTGCCGCAGGTATAAAAGATACAGGATATGCTGTTTATGATTTATATGATTTAGGTGAATTTGATCAAAAAGGTTCTGTTCCTACTAAATATGGAACTAAAGATGAATATTTATCTTTAATCAAAGTTTTAAAAGAAAATAATCTATATGTTTTAGCTGATGTTGTTTTAAATCATAGAATGGGTGCTGATGAAACTGAAGAAGTTCTTGCTATTCCTGAAAACCCTCAAAATAGAAATGAAGATATAGGCACTGCAAAACAAATTTTGGCATGGACAAAATACAATTTTCCTGGACGAAATAATAAATATTCTGATTTCAAATGGAATTGGACTCATTTTCATGGTGTCGACTGGGATGCAAAAGAAAATCAATATTCAATTTATAAGTTTTACGGGAAAAATTGGGATAAATTAGTTGATAGCGAAAACGGTAACTTTGATTATTTGATGGGTGCAGATGTTGATATGAACAATGTCGATATTGTAAATGAATTAACAAATTGGGGAAAATGGTTTATTAATTTTACAGGTGTTGATGGTTTTAGATTAGATGCAGTTAAACATATACGTTCTGATTTTTTCAAAAAATGGCTAAAAGAATTGCGTGAAGATTCTAAAAAAGAATTATTTGCAGTTGGTGAATACTGGTCACAAAATATAGATTCAATAATTAATTACTTAAAAAATACTGATTTCTCATTAAACTTATTTGATGTTCCTTTACATTATAATTTATATAATGCTTCAATAAGTAATGGAAATTTTGATATGCGTAAAATATTTGATAATACTATTACAAAACTTTATCCAGATAAATCAGTTTCATTTGTTGATAATCATGACACTCAGCCAGGGCAAGCTTTATCTTCATGGATTGCTCCTTGGTTCAAACCAATTGCATATGCTCTAACACTTCTTAGATTACAAGGTTATCCTTGTGTATTTTATGGTGATTACTTTGGAATAAAACATGACAATATAAACCCTATCACATCAACTTTAGACATATATTTATATATTAGACGTAATTTATGTTATGGTACTCAAACAGATTATTTTGATCACCCAAATATAATTGGTTGGACTATATCCGGAGACAAAGAACATCCTAACTCTGGACTTGCTGTTATTCTATCTAATAAAGATGGTGGTTCAAAGCAAATGAATGTTGGTAAAAATTTAGCTAATAGCATATTATATGATGTTACAAATAATTTAAAAGAAACAGTTTACATAGATAATGATGGTAATGGAATTTTTTATACAAAACCAGGTAGTGTATCTGTATGGATAAAAAAAGAAGTTTCAATTTAAAATTGAAGCTTCTTTTCGTTATATTCACTTTTTCTTATATCAAAAGAAATATATTATTTTTTCGGTCTCACATAGCTCTGTAAGTATGAGCGTACGAGGTACAACTTCCTCGACTTTCAAAAATAATATATTTCTTTTGTAAACTATAACATTTTTTATTAGATCGTTTTATAGAAAAAACTAATGCCTTTTTATGTAGTAACAATTCGTGGGGACCAGCAAGCTTACAGTCTGTTTTACAGACTGTGCGATGCTGGGAGTTACAAATAAAAAGACATTAGTTTTTTCTTTTAAATTCTAAATAGATTATCTTATTATTTTCCAAAATATCTTGCTAATAATCCATCAAACCCTCTTCCATGTCTAGCTTCATCTTTTGCCATTTCATGAACTGTATCATGGATTGCATCATATCCTAATTCTTTAGCTCTAGTTGCTAATTCTTTTTTGCCCATACATGCTCCTTCTTCAGCAGCTGCTCTTAATTCTACATTTTTCTTTGTATCTGCATGTACTAATTCTCCTAATAATTCTGCAAATTTTGCAGCATGCTCTGCTTCTTCAAATGCATATCTTTTAAATGCTTCAGCTATCTCTGGATATCCTTCTCTATCTGCTTGACGACTCATAGCTAAATACATACCAACCTCTGAGCATTCTCCATTAAAATTATCTCTTAATCCTTTAACAACTTGCTCATCTAAACCTTGAGCTACACCTATAACATGCTCATCAGCATAATTTTTCTTTCCATTTTCTTCTTTTAATTCAAACATTTCTGCTCCTGCTCCACATTGTGGACATTTTGCTGGTGGTTCATCTCCTATGTGAATATAACCACAAACTTTACATACATATGCTTTCATATTTATTCCTCCCTATATTTTTATATTTTAAGTGCAATTGCCACATCTTCCTGTAATTGTTAAAAAAGTTTTTTCTGGTTTTGCACCTATTAAACTAGATATATTATTAATATTGTCATCCATATTTTTTAAATCGTTTTCATTTAAAAAAATATCATACAAAGTATTACACTTATTACATTCAAAATGTATATGTGGTTTGTTATTTCCATCATATCTATCTGGTCCGTTTAAGGATTTTAATTTTATAACTTCTCCACTTTCACATAATTCTATTAAATTTCTATAAACAGTTGCTATTCCTATTTTTGGCATTTCTAATTTTAAATCTTCATATAATTGCTCAGCAGTTGGATGATCTGTTCTATTTTTTAAAGAATTATATATTAGTTGCCTTTGTTTACTATACTTTTTCATATAAAAACTCCTAAAACATTTGAAATATGATAACGATTATCATTATTATATATTAAATTTTTTCTTTGTCAATACTTTATTTAGAATTTTTTATAAAATTCCATGAATCCCTACACATATCTTCTAAAGTTTTTGTAGGCTTCCAATTTAATTCTTTTTCAGCCTTACTTATATCTGCATAACATTCTGCAATATCTCCAGGTCTTCTATCTGTAAATTTATAATTAACTTTAACATTATTTACTTTTTCAAATGTATTTACTAATTCTAAAACAGAATATCCTCTTCCACTTCCCAAATTATATACAAATATACCATCATCTTTTTCTATTTTTTCTAATGCTTTAATATGTCCTTTAGCTAAATCAACAACATGAATATAATCTCTTACTCCTGTTCCATCTTTAGTATTATAATCATTTCCAAAAATATTTAATACTTCTAATTTTCCTGATGCAACTGATGTAATATATGGCATTAAATTATTTGGTATACCATTAGGATTTTCACCTATTAACCCACTTTCGTGTGCACCTATTGGATTAAAATATCTAAGCATTACAATTCTAAAACTATTATCTGAATTATATAAATCTTTTAATATTCTTTCTATCATTAATTTTGTTGTACCATATGGATTTGTAGTTGATAATGGAAAATCTTCTTTTATCGGTACAGTCTTTGGCTGTCCATATACTGTAGCAGATGAACTAAATACGAATTTATTACAATTATATTTTTTCATTATTCTTAATAAGTTTAATGTAATTACTAAATTATTATAATAATACTCAAGTGGTTTTTTTACTGATTCTCCTACAGCTTTTAAACCTGCTAAATGAATAACAGATTCTATATTATTATCTTTAAATACTTTTTCTAATTCATCTTCATTAATCATATTTAATGAATAAAATTTTACTTTTTTATTAGTTATATTTTCAATATTTTTAATTACATCTTCATTACTATTCATTAAGCTATCTACTATTACAACTTCCTTATTATTATTTAATAATTCAATAGATATATGACTTCCTATA
The DNA here is from genome assembly GCA_944386645.1 of uncultured Clostridia bacterium. Lineage (GTDB taxonomy): Bacteria > Bacillota > Clostridia > TANB77 > CAG-508 > CAMCHB01. The sequence continues at coordinate 27,372 of CALXBW010000009.1, forward strand.
TATCCTGCACCACCTGCTACTAATACTGCCATTTTTATTCCTCCTTTTATTTTAATAGAAATTCAAATATGTTTTTTATTCATATAACATTTTATATATTTTATAATTTCTTGATATTTTTCTTATATATGTAGTTGTTTCTTTATATGGTATATTTTCTATATCAGATCCATCTGCTTTTATTGTTCCGTTTTCGATCCATCTTTTTATATTACCTTTTCCTGCATTATAAGCTGCCATAGCTAATAATTGATTACCTGAATATTCTTTTAATAAATCTGAAAAATATTTTGTACCAAACATAATATTAGTTTCTGGATCATATAAATCATAATCTCCGCATATTGTAATTTCCTAAATTTTTTGCAATATCATCTGCAGTTGTATCTAGTACTTGCATAAGTCCTTTTGCATTACTTATAGAATTTGCTCTCTCATCAAAATTACTTTCAGCTTTTATAATAGCATATATAAGTAAATCATCTACATCATATTCTTTTGCATATTTTTCTACCCATTCTGTATATTTTAATGGGTATATTTGCTTAAGTATTACATTTTGAATTTTGAAAACATATAATAATAAAAAAACAATAAATAATATTACTAATATTATTAATAATTTCTTTTTAAAATTCAAATTAACCTCTCCTTGAAAAATATCCCCTTATTTTGAATCATACCAACTTTTACCTTCTTGGATTTCAACTTTCAAAGGCACAGACAATTTTATAACATTTTCCATACAATTTTTCAATATTTTTTTTACAATTTCCTTTTCATCTTCATATGTCTCAATCAATAGTTCATCATGAACTTGTAGTACTAATTTAGACTTCAAATTATTATCTTTTAACTCATTATATACATGGACCATAGCAAGTTTAATAATATCTGCTGCTGTTCCCTGTATTGGTGTGTTCATTGCTGCTCTCATTCCAAATTGTCTTATATTATAATTTTTAGAATTAATTTCTGGTATATATCTTCTCCTTTTAAATAAAGTTTCTACATACCCATTTTCTTTTGCTTTTTCCGGAATTTCTTCCATAAACTTTTTTATTCCACTATATTTTTTTAAATACTCATCAATATATTGTTTAGCTTCTTTTCTTGTTACACCTATTTGTTGTGATAAACCATAATCACTTATCCCATACACTATACCAAAATTTACAGCTTTTGCCCTTGACCTTAATTGGCTTGTAACATTCTTTAAATCAACATCAAATACTTTTGCTGCAACTTGTGCATGTATATCTTCATCATTATTAAATGCAGCTATCATTTCCTTGTCTCCAGAAATATGAGCAAATATTCTTAACTCTATCTGAGAATAATCTGCATCTAAAAATACTCTATCATCTTCTGCCTTAAATACTTTTCTAAGCATTTTTCCAGCTTCAAATCTAGTAGGTATGTTTTGCATATTTGGTTCTGTACTACTTATTCTTCCTGTAGATGTTACAGTTTGATGAAAATATGAATGTATTCTATTTGTCTTTTTGTTTACATATGGTAAAATTCCTTCAACATATGTTGAATTTAATTTTGCAAGCTGTCTATATTCTAATATTTTTTCTATAATTGGGTGTTCATTTTTTAATTTTTCTAATATCTCTACATCTGTTGAATATCCACTTTTTGTTTTCTTATAAACTGGTAATTTTAATTTTTCAAATAAAACCTCACCCAATTGTTTTGGTGAATTTATATTAAACTCAGTTCCTGATAGCTCATAAATTTCTTCTGTTAATTTTTTTATTTTTTCTTGTAATTCTATTCCATAGTTTTTAAGTTCTTCTTCATCTATATACATTCCTACATATTGCATATCTGCTAATACTTGTACTAATGGCATTTCAATTGTGTTAAATAATTCAAATGCTTCTATTTCATTCATTTTTTTTGATAATTCTGTGTATAATTTACTTATAGCATATACATAAAAACAATTTGTTTGGTTTATTTTATTTTCTTTTTCCTCAAAAATGCTTATTTGATTATCTTTTAGCTCATCTTCACTTTGAAATTCTATACCTAGATATTCAAAAACTAAATTTTCTATAGAATATTTATTTTCATTTGAATTCAATATGTAACCTGCTATTTTTACATCAAACATCATGTTTTCAGGATTTATCTCCATTTGTTTTAATAATATAATATCCTCTTTTAAATTATACCCGTATTTTTAATATATCTTTACTTTCAAATATATTTTTTAATTTTTCTTTAAATATTTCTTCATTATTTATCTTTATATAATATATTTCGTCTTTCTTGTTATTATATATGCTAATATTTTCAATTTCTTTATTTATTATGTTATCATCTGAATCACTTTCTTTTTTTCCAAAGTAATAATATAACTGTTTTTCATTTTCTATTTGCTTAATTATATTATCTATATTTTCTATTTCAATTACTTTTATATTTAATTCAACTTTTTCGTTTTTATTACTCTTTCCATCATTTAAATTAAATCTTTCTATAAATCTATTAAATTTTAATTTATTAAATATCTCTAATATTTTATCTTTATCCCATTCTTTTACTTTTAATTCATCTATTTCTATGTTTAAAGGTACATTTATATCTATTGTTCCTAACTCTTTAGAAAGTATTGCTAAATCCTTATTATTTACTATTTTTTCTCTTGTTGCACCTTTAAGATCATCTTCACCTAACTCTATTTTCTTATATAATTCATCTATAGAATTATATTTCTTTACTAAATTTAATGCTGTTTTTTCACCAACTCCTGGTATTCCTGGTATATTGTCAGATGAATCTCCCATAAGACCTTTTACTTCTATTAATTTTTTTGGTGTTAATCCATATACCTCTTCTATTTTTTCTTCTGTAAAATCTTCTGTTTCTGTTTTTCCCATTTTTGTTCTTGGTATTCTTACTTTAATATTATCAGTAACTAATTGAAATGTATCCCTATCTCCAGATAATATTGTAACACTACATTCATTTCTTTCACCAACTCTAGATAATGTACCTAATATATCATCTGCCTCATATCCCTCTTTTTCTACAATCTTTATGTTCATAGCTTGTAGTATTTCTTTTATAATTGGCATTTGACTTGCAAGTTCATCTGGCATTCCCTTTCTTGTTGCTTTATAACCCTCATACATTTTATGTCTTTTTGTAGGTGCTTTTAAATCAAATGCTACTGCCATATATTCAGGTTTTATATCATCCATTATTTTGAATAATATTGATAAAAAACCATATACAGCATTTGTATATGTTCCATCAGATGTCATAAGCATTTTATTCCCCATTATTCCATAAAATGCTCTATTTGCTATGCTATTTCCATCAACTAAAACCAATTGTTTCAAACCTATTCCTCTTTTCTCTTTTTATAGTTTCCAAATACTTTATTCCTATTACATAAAAAATTCACCTTTTGTTATTTCTTCAATATACTTCTTATCATCCATATGCATTAAATATACATTTGTACCACTTTCTTTAATCTTTTTTAGCATTTCTAAAACATTGTCGATTTTTATATGCGCTCCTCCAAATTTAGAAACATCAACATAAAACTCATCTACATTATTTAAATATGGTAAAAATGGCTCTAATGTATTTGTATCTCCTGTATATACTATATTTTTGTTATTAATATTTAGTCTAAATCCATATGCATCTAAATGCTCTACATGTTCTGTTTTTATAAATTCTAAATTATCTGCTTTATCTTTTATTTCATATGCATCAGAAGGTGTTCCTGTTATATCTAAATATTCTTTTATTCTACTACATTTACTATACACTGTTGTTTTTTTATTATATATAAACCATAAATACAATATTACTTGGCTTAATGAACCTGCATGATCATTGTGTAAATGAGTAATTATAATTTCGATATTATTATATTTATTAAAATCAAATTTTTCCTTTACTTGTTCAAATACTGTAAATCCACAATCTATTATTATAAGTTTATTTTCAATTTCTATATATGCTGAATTATTTTTTTCTCCAAATCCTGAATCTCTTCCTAAAAAATTTAATAAATTATTTTTCATATTTCCTCCTTTAAATATATTAGAATTTTACTATACTACATCAAATTTATCAAGAATATTTAACATTTTTTAAATTGACATAATATTAATAAAATGTTACTATATATTTATACACTATTAAATTATAAGGGAGGTCAATTATATGCAATATATTGACTATAAAAGACAATCTAGTTCTAATATTTTTGATTTCTATGGAAATGCTTATTTTGAATCTAGACGGAATGTCTTATTTAAAATAATGCACGAACTTCAAAAGCAAAATGTGAATTTTGCTTTGGGTTGCTCTGCTAATCTCTTCTTCCGTGGAATCGTTGATGACTTCAACGATTTTGACATTATTTTTGAACAAAAATATACTGACAAGATATTGAAAATAATGTCAGAACTCGATGGAAAATTAATAGGAACTGGTGGTAATGGTTTTTGCGAATCTGATATGTATTTACATTATATATTAGATTCAATTCACATAGACTTCATATCCGGATTTAGGATCAACACTTTTGATAAATCATATTATTGTGATTTATCAAGCAAGCCTGTTGAAAATTTAGATTGTGAATATTTAAAACTTCCTCTAATACCATTAGAGATTCAACTAGTACTTTACAGTATGATGGAAGGCTGGCAACCTCGTCGTAGATTCAAAAGGGTAATTATTTATAATTACCTAAAACAAGAGGGATTAGTTTTCCCTCAAATATTGGAAGAATGTCTTCATCAAGACCTTCCAGATTGGATTAAAAAATTAGTCCAATCATTGCTATGAAAAAAAGGCGATTAATTTCGCCTTTTTCATTTATTCATCTATTTATCATATATTTCTATATCACTTATTACTGGATATTTATCATCAATTGTATTTTTATCTAAACCTATCCAAAACATAAAACCTTGTGTTTCTTCCTTTAAATTATATACTGTTACTCCTCCTGAATATGTTGGAATATTAAGACTTGAATATGCAATAGCTTTTAATTCAAATGTACTAATATTATCTTTTCCATTTAAATATTCTGTTGCAGAATCTCCCATTATTAAAGTAATAATAACATAATCTCCCATATTTTCAACATTTTTTATTTCTATAGGATTACACAGTAAATTTCCTTCTTCGTAACAATATGCTAAATTTTTAATACATTCTTTCTCCCATTCATCACCTGTAATATTTCTTATTATTTTTCCTGAACCATAATAATAATCTCCTGGTTTAATATCTGATAGTTTCATGCTCTCTGTAGTTCTTAAATTAGAAAACTCAATATTTTCATTAACTTTATATGTATTATTATTTATAGTTATAGAACCATTATCTATATTAGTAATTATACCTTCATCTAATATCTCAAAATATTTTTGTATATAAATATATTGCCTATTTTCATTATCTACACCAGTACTTACAGAAAAATATCCTATATTATTATCATTTTCTATTGTATTTATATAACTATCTATCATACTTATAATAGCATTATTTTTTATTTCTTCTAAATTGCTTTCAATATCATTTGAAAAATAAATATACAAACCAGTACTTTCTCCATTTTCAGTTGAATTTGATAGATAATTTTTATATTCTTCTTTTATTTTATTTAACATTTCTATTCCTTTTTCATTAGGAATCATACTTCCCATATATGTATTTAATGCTGATAAATCTACATCTTTGTTTTCTTGTATATCAACTACATTATTTTCATTTTTTTCATTATCTTCATTATTTATTATATATGTATACATACTAAATAAAATTAAAATAATTAATAGTATAAATATAATTAATATAATTTTTTTATAATTCATTTTATATATTCTCCTAATTTTATAAATTACATCCTAATTATATTAAATTTAAATTTATCAGTCAAATTTAACAATTCCTTTATTTAAGTCAATTTTCCTATAGTATTTTTTCTGAAATCTTGCACTATTATGTTTATTAACATATAATATTATAGATTTTATATGGAGGTCAAAATGGATACGAAATTTTTAAACAAATTAGAATTTGATGAGATAATAAAAAATCTAAGTAGTTTTGCTGTTACAAAAATTGGTAAAGAATACTGTTTAAATCTTGCTCCAATTTTTAATAAAAATATTGTACAAAAATTATTAAAAGAAACAACTGAGGCTATTATTATGAAACAAAGAAAGTATACTCCTCCTATTATAGATATTCCTGACATTACACCACATATAAAAATACTAAATAGCTCAGGTACACTAAATAGTAAATATTTGTTGGAACTTGCCCATATTTTGAAAATTTCACGAGAATTAAAACAATACTTTAATAATGATGATATAGATACTTCTAAATTTGAAATTATTCCAGAATATTTTAATAATTTATATTCTAACAAAAATATAGAAGACAAAATTTTTTCTTGTATAATAGATGAAAATCATATTGACGATAGAGCTTCAAATAAACTATATTCTATAAGAAATAAACAAAGAAATACAGAAAATTTAATAAGAGAGTCTTTAGCATCATTTCTAAATAAAAAATATGTACAAGAACCTATTATTACTATAAGAAATAATAGATTTGTTATACCTATAAAGCAAGAATTTAAAGGCACTGTAAAAGGTTTTATACATGATATCTCTTCTAGTGGTTCTACAATATTTATTGAGCCATTAAATATATTTGAACTTAATAACACACTAAATTCATTAAAGATAGAAGAAAATATAGAAATTGAAAATATATTAAAAGAATTATCTTCACTTTTCTATGATATTACTAATGTATTATCCAATAATGTTTTTAACATTGGAAAAATAGATTTTGCATTTGCAAAAGCAAAATATTCTATTGAAATTAACGCCACAGAACCTATACTTAATGATAATAAATATATTAATTTAAAAAAAGCAAGACACCCTTTAATTGAACCAACTAAAGTTGTGCCAATAAATATTAATATTGGAGATTCTTTTTCTACTTTAGTCATTACTGGTCCAAATACTGGTGGTAAAACTGTTACTTTAAAAACTGTTGGAATAATTGTATTAATGGCAATTTGTGGTTTATATATTCCAGCTTCTGAAAATAGTAGTATATATGTATTTGACAATATTTACGCAGATATAGGTGATGATCAAAGCATAACCGAATCATTAAGTACATTTTCCGCACATATGACCAATATTATACAAATAATTAATAATGCAAACTCTAATAGTCTTGTTCTCGTAGATGAACTTGGTTCTGGAACAGATCCTATAGAAGGTTCTTGCCTAGCTGTAAGTATTCTAGAATATCTACATTCATTAGATATTTTAACAATAGCAACTACACATTACCCAGAAGTTAAAAATTATGCACTTATAAATTCAGGATTTGAAAACGCCAGTTGCGAATTTGATTTAAATACTTTATCTCCTACCTATAATTTACTAATAGGAGTTCCTGGTAAAAGTATGGCATTTGCAATTAGTAAAAAATTGGGACTTAAACAAGAAATCCTAGATAATGCTAATTCCAAATTAAATTCTGATAGTATAAACATCGAAGAATTACTAAAAAATATTTATGATAACAAAATATCAATACAGAATGAAAAGCAAAAAATTGATAACACCCTTTTAGAAATAGAAAACTTAAAAAAATCAATTGAAAAACAAAAAAAAGAAATAGAAAAATCTAAATCAGAAATTATTAACAAATCTAAATTGGAAGCAAGAAAAATTTTACTAGATGCAAAAGATTCTGCTAACGATTTAATAAAAAAATTACAAGACTCAAAATCTGTATCTAATGTAAGAAATGAACTAAATGATAAAATAAAAAAACTTAGTATAAATAACGAAAATATTCCATCCAAAACATCTTCAAAATTAAAAAAAGAAGATATTCATATAGGTTTAAAAGTACATGTAGATACTTTAAATCAAGAAGCAACTATATTAAGTTTGCCTAATAATTCTAACATGCTATCAATACAAATTGGTAATATAAAAATGAATATTAATATATCAGATCTATCATATTCTAACTCTAAAGAAGATAAAGAAACTAAAATATCAAAAACATATGCTTATAGCAATAAATCTAAATATTTTAGTCCAGAACTAAACGTTATTGGTTTAAATGTTGATGAAGCCCTATTTATTATAGATAAATATATAGATGATGCTTTATTAGCCAAAGTAAATACAATCAGAATTGTTCATGGTAAAGGTACTGGAAAGCTAAGAAATGGCATTCATAATTATTTAAAAAATAATAAAAGAGTTAAATCTTTTAGGCTTGGTCTGTATGGTGAAGGAGAAAATGGAGTTACTATTGTAGAATTATAATAAAAAAACTATATATAAAATAATAAAAATCTCTTTATCTGCATATAATATATACATATAATAGATAAGGAGATTTTTTATGTTATATAAAGATTACCCATTTGAACCTTACTTAGGATATAAAGATGAAAACCTTAAAACTCCTATTACATTTCCAGCACAACATCAAGATATCCAACCTGGGCTTGAATACAAAATGACTCCATATCCAATTTTTGATAATCCTGGTTATATACCAAGCGGAAAATTAAATAACAAAGTTGTTATAATATCAGGAGGAGATAGTGGCATTGGCAGGGCTATTAGCACACTTTTCGCAAAAGAAGGAGCAAATATTGTTATAAGTTATCTTAATGAACATGAAGATGCTAATTATACTAAACAAATAATAGAAAGTTATGGTAAACAGTGTTTGTTAATTCCTGGAGATTTACGCGATGAAGCTCTTTCAACATATATTGCAGAAACAACTATTAAATACTTTGGTAAAATAGATGTTTTAATAAATAATTGTGGTGTTCAATTCCCACAAAACAGTATTTTAGACATCACAAGTCAACAATTAAAAGACACTTTTGAAACTAATATATTCACATTCTTTTATTTAACCAAAGCTATATTACCATATTTAGATGCACATAGTAGTATAATTAATACAACATCAATCACAGCTTTTGATGGTAAGAAAAATTTAATTGATTATTCTGCAACAAAAGGAGCTATTACTGTATTTACTAAATCATTAGCACTCTCTTTAGCAGATGATAAAATTAGAGTTAATGCAGTTGCACCTGGACCAATTTGGACTCCTCTTATCCCATCTTCTTTTAATGAACAAGAAGTAGAGAGCTTTGGAAGTGATGTGCCATTAAAACGTGCAGGTCAACCATTTGAACTTGCCCCAGCATATTTATATCTTGCTTCTGATGATTCAAGATATGTAACAGGACAGATCGTACATGTAAATGGTGGCACTATAGTATAAAATATCAATAATTAGTTGAAAATTCGACAAAATATTATTATAATATTTTCATTATGGTAAATGTTATTGTTAATGAAAAATATGATAATAAAAAAATTGTTAATTTTATACTTAGTGAATTTCCTAATCTTTCTTATTCATATTTATATAAAGCTCTTAGGAAAAAGGATATTCTTGTAAATGGTAAAAGAATAAATTCTAATATAAACATTAAAAAATCTGATAATATTACTATTTATATAGCAGATGATATTCTTTATGGTAATCAAAATACAATCAATTTAGATATAGTATATGAAGATAAAAATATATTAATTCTAAATAAACCAACTGGTATATCTGTTTTAAAAGATAATTCAAACTCTAAAACATCGTTTTCAGATATAGTAAATAACTATTGTCCAAATGCTAAACCATGTCATAGACTAGATAGAAATACTTCTGGATTAATAATATATGCAAAAAATAATGATATTTTAGAAATACTTTTAGAGAAATTTAAAAATAGAGAAATAGAAAAATATTATAAAGCAGTGGTTTATGGAATACCTAAAGTAAAAACAGCTCAAATGCAAGCATATCTTTTTAAAGATAACAAAAAATCGATTGTATATATTAGCAATACTTTTAAAAAAGGATATAAAAAAATATTAACAACATATAAAATATTAGATACAAATAAAAAATTAAATATCTCATTATTAGATATAAATTTAGGAACAGGTAGAACTCATCAAATTCGTGCACATCTTGCTCATATTGGTCTCCCTATACTGGGAGATGGAAAATATGGTATAAACTCAATAAATAAAAAATTTAAAGAAAAACATCAACTTTTAACTAGCTATAAAATTAAATTTAATTTTATAAGTGATGCTAAAAAATTAAACTATTTGAACAATAAAATTTTTGAAATACCTGTTAATTATAAATATTTTAATAGCATAGAGACTTAAAACATTTTATTTAGTCTCTATGCTATTTTTAAAAAACAACAATGAAATAAAAATTTTTTATATATTAAAATTACATTAATTAATATATACACATACTAATTACATTAAAATTCCTAGATTAAAACCATAAATATTATTTTTTGGATTTGCTGTATCAACAGTATCACTACTTCCTAAAAAAGGATTATTAATTTTATATTCATTAGAAAATACAACATTTAACCAAAACATTATGATTAAAATCAAAAATATTGAAATAGCTATAATTCTATTTTTTCTTTTTTCAGAATACATATTAAATTCACTCCTTTTAATAATATTTATAACAGTATTCATCTGCCGGGTGAATATAATATCATATTTTTTTTACTTTGTTTGTCATTTCTTGTCGAAAACAAAAAATTTTTTCAATTTTTTATTTTTTTATATAATTTTTCCATATTTATACAAATTTTTTCTATTATTTCTTTCTTATTAAATATAATTTCATATTCTTTTCTTAAAGAAGTTGCTATATCTACAATTTCTTCTGGAAATTGTACTTGATTTATATTTAAGCCAATACCTATAATTATATCTTTTGCTATACCTCCTTGAGTTGATATATTTGTTAATATTCCCCCCAATTTCTTTCCATTTAAAACTATATCATTTGGATATGATATAGTTAATTTATAATTATATAATTCATATATTGTATCTACAATAACACTCGCTATATCTAATGTAATATTTTTTAATTTTTCGACTTCTATATTTGGAAAAAGTATAATAGACATAATTATATTACTATTTTTTTCTGTATACCATTTTTTACCATGTGTCCCCTTCCCATCTATTTGATTATTAGCTATTATTACTGTTCCTTCCTTTACTTTATTCATAATTCTTTTTGCTTCTTCTTGTGTGGAATCTATTTCATTATATAATAATATTTCATTACCTATAATACAATTTGTATCATTTTTTATTTCTATTATTTTCATAATTATTACCTTAATTCTATATTATCTCCAATTATTTCTTTAAATTCTTTTATTATTTCATCGGTTATATAAATACTTCCTGCACTTTTGGTTTCATTTCCATCAATTATATCTACAGATATATTATTTTTTTCTCCATTAAAAAATCTTAGTATTCCTCTTAATTTATTTTTTTTCTCATCATCTAAGTTAGTTATATTTATTGCCAAATTTTTTGAATGACTTTCTTTTAATTCTGTAATATCTCTTGCAACTATTTTAGCATCTTCATCTTCTCTAACACTTAATTTTCCATCTATTAATACTATATTATCAACTAATAATATATTAGAACATTTTGAATAACAACTATCAAATACAATTATTTCACATGTTCCATATAAATCTTCTACTGTCACAAAGGCCATTATTGTATTATTCTTAGTATATTTTTTCTTTACTTGTGTTATTATACCAGCATATTTAACAAAACTATTATCTTTTGAAAAATCATTTTCCTCAACCATTTTATTAATAATTAAATTATCTATATTTGTATTCCTTTGTATGATATTTCTTATTTTTTCCAATGGATGCCCTGTTATATATATTCCCAACATTTCCTTTTCGTTTTTTAATGATTCTCTTTCTGGTAATTCAGGCAATACTATATAATTGTATTTTATTTCTTGTAATTTTGTATCAGCTTGGCCAAAATCAAACATTGTAACTTGACCTTCAATACTTTTTCTTTGATTCGAATTAATTGTTTCAATAATACCTTCATATGAAGCTAATAATGTACTTCTAGTTTGTTTAAATTCATCAAAAGCACCTGCTTTTATAAGAGATTCAATACATTTCTTATTTACAGATTCATTTTGTATACGTTCACAAAAATCTGTGAAATCTTTATATTCACCATTTTTCTCTCTTTCTGCTACAATTGCATCTACAGCTGCTATTCCTACATTTTTAATACTTCCTAAACCAAATCTAATTTTCTTATTATCAACTGAAAATTTGGTATAACTTTTATTTATACAAGGCTTTAGGATTTCTATATTTAATCTCTTACATTCATCTATATATTCTGGTACTTTATCTAAATTACCTAAAAAACTATTTAAAGTTGCAGCCATAAATTCTTCAGGATAATATGCTTTAAGATATGCAGTTCTGTATGACACAACAGCATAAGCAGCAGCATGTGATTTATTAAATGCATATTTTGCAAACTCTGCCATTTCATCGAAAATTTTATTTGCAGACACTTCATCTATACCATTTCTTATACAACCAGGAATTATAACATTACCATTTTCATCTGTTTGACCATAAATAAAATATTCTCTCTCTTTTGCCATAACATCTAATTTCTTTTTTCCCATAGCTCTTCTCACCAAATCTGCTCTTCCTAAAGAATATCCTGCTAAATCTCTAACAATTTGCATAACTTGTTCTTGATAAACCATGCATCCATAAGTTACATTTAATATTGGCTCTAGTGAAGGATGAGTATACACTGCATGTTCTGGATCTTTTTTATTTGCTATATATCTTGGAATCTGATCCATTGGACCTGGTCTATAAAGTGACACACCAGCAATTATATCTTCTAATCCGTCAGGTTTTAATTCCTTCATGAAATTTGTCATTCCAGCACTTTCAAATTGAAAAATACCAGATGTTTTTCCATCACACCATAATTTATATACATTTGGATCATTCATTTCTGGATCAAATTTAACATCTACATTTCTATTTTCTTTTACTAACTTCTTTGCATCTTCTATAACTGTTAAAGTTCTAAGACCTAAAAAGTCCATTTTTAATAATCCTAGTTCTTCCAATGTTGTCATTATAAATTGTGTAGATATAGCACCATCTCTTACATACAATGGTACATATGTATCTACTGGCTCCCTAGTAATTACAACACCACAAGCATGAGTAGAAGCCTGTCTTGGTAATCCTTCTAAAGCAATTGATATATCAATTAATTTTTTTACCTCTTCATTTGTATCGTATATTTGCTTTAATTCTCTATTTTGTTCAAGTGCCTTATTAATAGTTATATGTAATTCAAAAGGTATCATTTTCGCTAATTTATCAACTTCTGCATATGGCACATCTAAAGCTCTTCCTACATCTCTAATTACCATTCTTGCAGACATTGTTCCAAAAGTTATTATTTGTGCAACATGATCTCCACCATATTTTCTTGCAACATAATCTATTACCTCTTGTCTTCTTTCATAACAAAAATCAATATCAAAATCTGGCATACTAATTCTTTCTGGATTTAAAAATCTTTCAAAAAGCAAATTATATTTTATTGGATCAATATCTGTTATACCAATAACATATGCAGCAATTGAACCTGCTCCAGAACCTCTACCTGGTCCAACAGCTATCCCTTTAGATTTTGCATAATTTATAAAGTCCCAAACAATTAGATAATAGTCAACATATCCCATTTTTTCTATAACAGATATTTCATAATCTAGTCTTTTTCTTATTTCATCACTTGGATTTTCACCATATCTTTTTATTAAACCTTCATAACATAATTTTTTAAAATAATCTGCATGAGTTGCATATTCTTTAGGAACTTCATAATTTGGTAGTTTTGTAACACCAAATTCAAATTCGACATTACATTCTTCTGCAATTTTTACTGTGTTTTTTATTGCATATGGTACATTTTTAAAATGCTCATACATCTCTTCTGGACTTTTTATATAAAACTCTTCTGTTTCAAATCTCATTCTGTCTTCTTCATTCATTCTTTTGCCTGTTTGTATACATAATAATACTTCATGATTATAAGCATCTTCTTTTTTTAAATAATGTGCATCATTTGTAGCAACTAAAGGAATATTTAGTTCTCTACTTATTTGTATCAATTTTTGATTAACAATTGCTTGCTCTCTTAGCCCATTATATTGTAATTCTAAATAATATCCATCTTTAAAAACTTTATGATGCCATTTAGCAATCTCTTTTGCTTTTTCAATATTACCATTTAATATAGCTTTATTTATGCTTCCTGCTAAACAAGCACTCAAACATATTATTCCTTCACTATATTTTTCTAATGTTTCTAAATCTACACGAGGTTTATAGTAAAATCCATCTATAAAACCTATAGATACAATTTTTATCAAATTCTTATATCCTATATTATTTTTCGCAAGTAATATTAAATGTGAATAATTATTATCTATATTTGGCTCTTTATCAAATCTACTCCTTGGAGCAACATATACTTCACAACCAATTATAGGCTTTACTCCATTTTTTTTACATTCTTTATAAAAATCAATAACACCATACATAACACCATGATCTGTTATTGCAATAGAATTCATTCCTAACTCTTTTGCCCTTTTAGGTAAATCTTTAATTCTATTTGCACCATCTAACAAACTATATTCACTATGTACATGTAAATGAACAAAATCTTCCATTTGAATTTCCTTCCATTTTATTAAAAATTGAATAATAATTTTTGTGCATCAATATATTTTTACATTCAGTGATGAAATTTTCTAGAACGTAAAAATATATTATATCTTTTTTGCAATTATGTCAAATTAATAATTTTTATAAATTGCAAAAAAAATAATATATCGATTTTTAATAATTTTATATATATTAATATTGTATATTTAATATAATTTTGCAAAAAATATTTTTATGAATCAAATATTAATTACAAATAAAGTAAATATTTTAGAAAATACAAATAATTTTTATTATGAAAATAAAAATTATAATTATACTAAAATTTTTAAAATAATTTTTATTACATCTATAGTTTTTATTATATTAGGAACAATCTTTCTAATTTATAGTACTTTTTCTAGAAATAAAAAAGCTAATATATCTAACTCTCTTTTTAATACTTTTAGCATATCTAATCTATATTCATCTTCAGATTCTTACAATTCAATGAAAATAAATACAGAACAGGCAAATAACAACTTTTATGTGATTGGTAGTATTAAAATTGACAAAATAGATATTTATTACCCTATAGTTTCTAATATTAATGATGAATTATTAAAAATTTCTCCATGCAAATTTTATGGTCCAAATCCAAATGAAATTGGTAACTTATGTATAGCTGCTCATAATTATGATGATAATAGGTTTTTTAGTAAAATTAAAAAATTAAAATTTAATGATGAAATATATATATATGATATATCTGGAAATTTCGTAAGATATAATGTATATAAAGTATTTGAAACTTTTTATAATGATACAACATGTACAGACCAAAATACAAATGGAAAAAAAGAAATAACATTAGTAACTTGTAATAACTCAAATGGAAACAGAATCATTGTAAAGGCACGTGAAGGGTTATAAGCTTATAAATTTAAAAAATCTCGCATAGCGAGATTTTTTTATATTAATATTTTACATTATTATATTTTCTTATTTTTATATATGCATATATAGCAACTATAGCAAATATTCCTATTATAAATAAAACTGAATAATCTACACCAGTTTTTGGTAAGTTACTATCATATACACTAGAATTTGAATTGTTTCTATTAGTATTATTTGCTGTATTATTTGAATTATTGTTAGAAGTATTTAATGCTGGTGCAACAATTTGTGTATTATTAGTAGCATTACTAATATTTCCAATTGAAGGTATACCATTTGTACCACCTGTACTATTATTTACATTACCAATTGTTGGTATTCCATTTGTTGCAAAAACCGAACTACTCATACATACTAGAGTAACCATTAAAATTGTTATTAATAATAATCTAAAACTTTTTACTTTCAACATTTCTTTTGCTCCTTTTTATTTAATCTCTTATATACTTAGTATAATTATTCTATAAATATTTATACTACATTTTTTTACATATTGCAATACTTTTATATAAATTTATTTTATTTTTTATATTTTGTAATATAATTGCAATATTTTAGACTAATTTCTTTTGTTAATATTTATACATTAAATTTGAATAGCACTATATCTCCATCTTTCATAATATAGTCTTTTCCTTCTTGACGTACTAAACCTTTTTCTTTTGCATTTTGCATTGAACCACTTTTTACTAATTCATCATATGTTATAACTTCAGCTTTTATAAAACCTCTTTGTATATCTGAATGAATTTTTCCAGCAGCTTCTGGTGCTTTTGTACCTTTTTTTATAGTCCATGCTCTAACTTCTGGTTCACCTGCAGTTAAAAATGACATTAGTCCTAATAAATCATAACTTGCTTTTATTAATTTGTCAAGACCTGATTCTTCTAAACCTAATTCGTGTAACATCTCTTTTTTATCATTTTCCTCAAGCAAAGTTAATTCCTCTTCTATTTTTACACATAAAGGTATAACTTTAGAATTTTCATTTTTTGCATACTCTTGTACCTTTTTTGCATTTTCATTATCATTAGCATCTGAAATCTGATTTTCTGAAATATTTGCAATATACATCATAGGTTTCATGGTTAATAAAAACATATCTTTTATAATATCTTTTTCTTCATCTGACAAATCAACAATTCTTGCAGGTTTACCATTCTCCAAATTTAACTTAATTTTATTTAAAACATCAATTTCTTCTTGATATTTTTTATCTGATTTTAACATTTTTTTTGCTTTTTCTAATCTTTTATCTATTGTTTCTATATCTGCAAAAATTAATTCTAAATTAATAGTCTCTATATCTCTTATAGGATCAATTTTTCCATCAACATGTACAATATTTGAATCTTCAAAACATCTTACAACTTCAACTATACTATCTACTTCTCTTATATGTGATAAAAATTTATTACCTAATCCTTCACCTTTACTTGCACCTTTTACTAATCCTGCAATATCAACGAATTCTATAACTGCTGGTGTAGTTTTTTTTGCATTAAACATTTTTGTTAAAACATCTAATCTTTCATCTGGTACTGGAACAACTCCAACATTTGGCTCAATTGTACAAAATGGATAATTAGCACATTCAGCCCCTGCATTTGTTATTGCATTAAACATTGTACTTTTTCCTACATTTGGTAGTCCTACTATTCCTATCTTCATCTATATCCCTCTTTCATAAAGTTAATCTTAATCTCCTAAGCATATACCTATACTTCTTGCTGTTTTTACTAAATCGCTATCCATACTTACTTTTCTTATATTACTTTCTTCTGTATTTCCAGAAACAGCTCCTATCTTTTTATTATTTCCTACCACATCTTCTAAAGATACACTGTCTAATACTCCATTTTTTAAAACAACTAATGTTCCAAATTTTTCTTCTAAGGCTAGATTCATTGCTTTTGCTCCATATTTAGTAGATAATGTTCTATCAAAAGCAGTTGGCGTTCCTCCCCTTTGTACATACCCTAATGTTGTATTTCTCGCTTCTAAACCTGTCAATTTTTCCAATTCATGAGCAACTTTATTTCCAATTCCACCTAATTTAGTATTATCAACTCCTGTACCATTGTCTCTTGTATTTTCAACTGTAATACTTCCACCTTTTGGCATTGCTCCTTCTGAAACCACAACAATACTAAAATCTTTTCCTTCTTTTCTTCTTTCATTAATCTTATCTACAACTTTATCTATATCATAAGGGATTTCTGGAATTAATGCAACATCTGCTCCTCCTGCAATAGCAGACTCCAAAGCAATCCATCCTGCATATCTTCCCATTGTTTCAAGTACCATAATTCTATGATGTGTTTCAGCTGTTGTATGAAGTCTATCTAAAGCTTCTGTTGCAACAGAAACAGCTGTGTTGTAACCAAAAGTAATATCTGTACATGCAACATCATTATCTATTGTTTTTGGAACTCCTATAACATTAACTCCTCTTACAAAGAAATCTCTAGCAGATTTTTGTGTTCCATCTCCACCTAATGTAAATATACAATCGAATCCATCTTTTTTTATATTATCTATACATTCTTGTGATAAATCTTTATATACAGTTTGTCCATTTTCATTTACTTTATAATTAAACACATTGGCATTTGTAGATGAACCAATAATTGAACCTCCTTTATGCAAAATACCAGATATCATATGTGTTCCAATAAGGTCTACATATTCATTTTTTAATAAACCATTATATCCATCAATAAAACCATAACATTCTACATTATGTTTTTTTGCAGTTAATGCTATAGCCCTAATAACAGCATTAAATCCTGATACATCTCCTCCATTAGCTAAAATCGCAACTTTTTTTACCATATTAATACCTCCTTATTTATTCTGTATATCCAGGTTTTTCTAGTAACCTAAACATATTCTTTTTATATTCTTCAACACCTGGTTGATTAAATGGATTTATACCTAAAATTTGACCAGATACTGCACAAGCTTTTTCAAAGAAGTATATTAAATGTCCTATCGATTCTTCTGATAAATCTTCCATTTCTAATATTATATTAGGACATAATCCACTTACATGTGCTTCTACAGTTCCTTCCATTGCTTTTTCATTTACATAACTCAATTTTCTCCCTGCTAAATAATTTAATCCATCTAAATTATCACCATCTGTTTTTATTGTAATATCTGAATTATACTTATTAATAGAAATTACTGTCTCAAAAATATCTCTTCTACCTTGTTGTATATACTGCCCCATAGAATGTAAATCTGTTGTAAAATCTACGCCCGCTGGAAAAATTCCTTTTTCTTCTTTTCCTTCACTTTCACCAAATAATTGTTTCCACCATTCAGTAAAATAATGCATTTTTGGTTCATAGTTAACTAAAATTTCAATTAATTTATTTCTTTCATATAAAACATTTCTTGCTACTGCATATTTATAACAATCATTATATTTTAAATTATCATCATTATATTTCTCTTGAGCCAATCTTGCTCCATACATTAATTTGTCAATATCTATACCTGCTACAGCTATAGGTAATAAACCTACAGGTGTTAATACAGAATATCTACCTCCAATATTATCTGGAATTACAAAAGTTTCATACTCTTCTTCTTTAGATAACTTTTTAAGTGCTCCTTTACTTTTATCTGTTGTTACATATATCCTTTTTCTTGCTTCTTGTATACCATATTTATTTTCTAATATCTCTCTAAATATTCTAAAAGCAATAGCAGGCTCTGTAGTTGTTCCTGATTTTGATATTACATTTATTGATAAATCCAAATCACCTATTGCTTCAATCAAATCGTTTATATATTTAGGACTTAAATTATTACCTGCATATAATATTTTGGGAGCTTTTCTTTTTTCTACTGGTATCATATTAAAAAAAGTATGTGTTAAAGATTCTATTACTGCTCTTGCTCCTAAATATGAGCCCCCTATTCCAATAACTACTAATACGTCAGAATCTTTTCTTATTTTTTGTGCAGCTTGCCTTATCTTTTCAAATTCTTTTTTATCATATTTTGTGGGTAAATTAACCCATCCTAAAAATTCCTCATTATTATCTGCATTCTCATTCATTTTATTATGAATATCAAATACTTTCTGTGAGTATTTTAAAATATCTTTTTCATATACACCACTGTTTTCTAAATTAAGTTTTATTGTTGACATACTTTTTCACCCTTTCTTTTGTATTTTATTTAAAAAATCTATTTATTTCTATCTCAGCATTTTCAACAGAATCTGAACCATGTATAAGATTTTCTGTTGTATTATTTGCATAATCTCCTCTTATTGTCCCTGCTGGTGCATCTAACCATTTTGTAGGACCCATCATATTCCTTATCGCTTTAACAACATCTTCTCCTTCTATAATCATTGCAATTACAGGCCCAGATGTCATATTATTTAATGTGTCAACAAAAAAAGGCTTATCTGCTATGTGTTGATAATGTTCCCTAACAATTTCTTCACCTAAACTCATCATTTTCATATCTACTATTTTAAAATTTTTCTTCTCTATTCTAGAGATAATTTCTCCAACTAAACCTCTTCTTATAGTTTCTGGTTTTAACATTACAAAAGTTCTTTCCATAATTTATTACTCCTTTACTTTATAAAAATTATTGTTCCAATTACCACAATACCTAATATTATTCTATATATTGCAAATAATTTAAAACTACCTTTTTTCAAATAATTTAATAAAAATTTAATTACTATTAATCCTACAATAAAACTTGCTAATACTCCAATTACAAAAGGCATATTAAAAACAAAGTCCTTCATTTTATATAGTGTAGCTCCTAATACTATTGGTGCAGACAACATAAAAGAAAATTTAGCAACAGACTCTCTTTCTATTCCTAACATTCTTCCTGTTGTCATTGTAACACCAGATCTTGAAACACCTGGTATAAAAGCTAAAGCTTGTGATAATCCAATTAAAAATGTTTGCTTTAAATTCATATCTTCATATTTTACATCATTCTTTGCATTTTTATCTACAACATACAAAATTGTACCCATAACAATTAATGCTATTGCTATAATCATTGGATTTGTTAATATATCTGAAGCAAAATGATCTAATAAAAATCCTATAATTCCCCCTGGTATTGTAGCAATTATAATATAAAATAACATTCTTCCTTGAGGATTTTTTTCTCCCTTTATATGTTTTATACCACCTTTTAATAATTCTATCCAATCTTTAAAAAAGAATATTCCTATAGCTAATAATGTTCCAAAATGTAATGCTACATCAAAATATTCTGGTATATTCCAATTTAAAAACCATGGTATTAAAAATAAATGTGCCGAACTTGAAATCGGCAATAACTCTGTTAATCCTTGAACAATTCCTAAAACTAATGATTGAAAAATATCCATGTCTCTAACCTCCATATACTTCTTATACTCTATTATCTAATTCATTAAAAATATTATATATTGTTTCTTTTATATATTCTGCTGATGTTGCAGGTGCAACTTTACCTGGAAGTGAAAGTGCCCAAATAACTTTTATATTTTTACTTTTTGCAGCATTTCTATCTACTCCACCAGGACTTGATGCAATATCTATTATTAAACAATCTTTTTTTACTAAGTCTAATCTTCTTTCATTTAAAATAAGATGAGGTATTGTATTAATTATAATATCAAATTTTCCTAAATTTTGATCTAAATCTCTTAAATATACAGGATGGTATCCATATGCTTTTATCCATGCTAAATCTGCATATTTCCTAGCTTCACAATAAACATCTGAACCTATTCCTTTTAACATTTTAGAAAGTATTTTCCCTACTCTACCAAATCCCATAACTAATATCTTACTTCCATGTATTGTTGATATTGTCTCTTTAATTGCTATTTCAATAGTACCCTCTGCTGTAGATATTGCATTCAATACAGCTAATTCTTCTCTTTTTAATATATCTATTACTTTTATATTTTTATTCTCAATTAATCTATATACATTCTCATACAAGTTTCCTGCTATAAAAATTTTCCCATCATTAATAGATAATATCAAATCTTCAACAGATAATTTTTTATCACTAAATAACATATTTACATCTTGTTTATTACTAGATAAAGGAACTGGACCAATAATAATTTCTGATTTATTTATAACCTCATTTAGATTATCGGTTTTAATAACATTTTTTAGCTCACTAATGCTTTCTGCTAGTTCTAATCCATATGTGTATATTTTATAGTCATCTTTAGCTAAAATCTCTATTAGTTTAACAATTCTTAAATCGCCACCAATAACTGATATATTTCTCAATTTAATCACATTCCTTTCTTATCTTTCTTTCTCATTATCTATAGTATTTTCTCTACTTCTCTCCTTTTCTTTTTTTCTGACTTTGTATTCTAAATCGCTCAAATTTTCCATTACACTTCCTGTTTTTTCTAGATGTCTAACAACATCTTTCTCTATTTTACTTAAAGATTTTGATTTTTCTACTATATTATTATTTACTTTATTTGAAATATATACCTTTATAGGAATAAAAATAGATTCTTTTTTATATTCATCAATAAAATTACTATTTAATTCTATCGCTTTATTTAGAAATATTATAGCTTTTTCTTTATCTGACTTTATCATATAAATTCTTGCTAATTGATAATATGACCATGCTTCTACTTCTTCCCCTGATAAAGCCTCAACAAAATATTTTTCAGCTAAATTTACATCATTATACATCATCGATATTTTACCTAAATAATATTTTGATTTATATTGTAAATGATTTATTTGAGAAGCTTTTTCATAAGCTATTTTAGCATTCTTAAAATCATTTAAATTAGTATATACTATTCCCATATAATAATATATTTCATAATCATTTGATCTATAAACCATAGCTTCTTTGTAGACATTTAAAGCTTCTTTAAACATCTTATTTTCAATTAATAATTCTCCTAATAATCTTGAAGCTTTATAATAATCTGGCTTTATCTTTAATAAATTATTTAGCATAGTAATAGCCTCATCTTTTTGAGAAAGATTATTTAGTAATTCAGATATTTTATAATAAGAATCATAATCGCTTCTTTTTATTTCTATTGCTTTAACATATTCATCTATAGCTTTTCTCATTCCGCCTTCTTTTTCGTAAATTTCAGCTAACATCTTATGTCCAAAATAACTAGATTGATATTTATTTATTAAATCATTAAGAATTTTTTTTGATTTTTTTTCTTGTTTAAAAAATTGCAAAATTTTTGCTATACATATATATGTAATCTCTATTATATTTACATTTCTATTATCTAAATAAAATATAAAAATTGGTAATAAAATCGATACAATGTATGAAAATAATTTTATATTACTCCATTGCATTATTCCATTCATTATCTCTATAAAACTAAGAGTAATTCCTAATGCTTGAATTGTTAAAATTGCTACATAATTTGTATCATTTTTTTTAACCATTTTAAGAAACATTAATATAAAAAACACAAACGCTAGTATGTTAAATATGATTCTTTCTATTAACATAAATTTCTCCTAATTTGTATAATATAATGGTATTATTTTATGATAAAATTTTTCAAAAGTCTATACTTTTTTTATAAATTTAACCATATTGTAATATTCTCAAGTTACATTTGATTTTTCTTTCTCTTTTAAATTTATTTCTGAAATATAACATTCGTAAAAAGAGTCCAAATAAAAAAACATAAAGTTTTAATATTTAGACTCTTTTTGATTAAATATTTGTTTCGAAAACGTACATTCTTAATCCGTTTGGAGTAAATCCAAAATGAAGTAAGTTAACATATTCGTATTCAAAACATAAATTTAGAAAGTACTTTTCTCCTTCATCTGGAGATGAAGAAATTAAGTATACTTTATGAATAGGAGTATCTTTTACAACATTTTGAGAATAATAAATTTTATGCTCTATTGTTGTTTCTCCTTTGACATTTGTGATAAATGTCAAAACCTTTATCAATTTTTTTTCTTTTTTAAGATTTTCAACTAATTGATTGAAGTGGTCATGAAACACTCCTCCATGATACTCATGAATATTATACCTACTAGTTGTATCAAACTTCATAATACTCACTGCAGGTTGTACATCAGCTACATTAGCAGCTTCAGATTTTGGAATATTTCCAAAATCAAATAAAAATAATGAAAAAACTATTAAAATAATAAACCGTGCTTTCATTTTAAAGCACCTCCTAATAAAATAATTTATGATACATAATTATTTTACCATGAACAAACAAATTATTCAATGAATTTATTGATTTTTTCTATATGCTAAAGTATCTATAAGTTTTCCTTGTAAATAATACTACTTATATTAAACTTATTTCTTTATTTAAAAATATAGAATAAATGCAAACTTTACTAACTTTTTTATTTGTACTTTCCTCAATAGCCCTTTTATATAATAATAACTGTTCCTTATATTTGTCTATTAACTTTTCTTCTTCTCCATTTTTTATATAATCTGTTTTATAATCTAATAACACTATTTCATCATTTTCATCTATATAATATACATCTATAATACCCTGTACTAAAATTTTTTCATTTGATTTTTCATTATAAATTTCATTAACATTTATATTTATGTAAAATGGAACTTCTTTATATATTTTCTTTGAACATCTCATACTTTCTGCTGTATTAGAATGAATAAAATCATTCAATTTATCCACATTTATATATTTTGATTCATTTTCTGTAATGATTTTCTTTATAATTAATTCATTAATCATTTTTTCAATATCATACTTGTTTTCAATACTCTTTACATCCATTTTTTGCAAACACAAATGCATTAAAGTACCCTTTTCAGCATTTGTTAATATATCTGTTTGAGTCAAAAATTGGGGTTTTGTCAATTTCTTTTCATATAAGTCTTTTTGAGATTTATTTAAATCTTTTATTTTTGTAACAGATGTTTTACTTGGAATCTTCGTTGCTAAATCAAATTTATATTTCCAATTTAATATTTCTTCTATTTTATCGTTTTTATTGTTACCTTCCATATTAATTAAATTCTTAATATCATAATTGTCTTGATCTAATTTTTCATTTTCATAAAATTCATTTTTATTATGTATATATGTTTTCATAAACCTTTCTAATTTTTCTTTATTATTTACAAATATTAATTCAAGCCATGCTAAATAAGATTTATATTTTTCTAATATATTTTCATTTATGCCTCCATACATATTTAAAAATTCCTCTTTTTCTTTTAAAGACTTTTCTACATCTCTATCTATACCACTAATAATTAATTTTTCTCTACTTCTTGTTAAAGCAACATATAATACTCTCATTTCCTCCGAAATAGCTTCTTTTCTTGATTTTATTCTAATTGCTTCTCTAGCTAAAGTATTATATTCTATTCTTTTATCATAATTTATATATTTAGGACCAATTCCTAGTTCCTGATGTAATAATATATTATCATTTAAATCTCTCATATTAAATTGCTTACCTGTTGATGCTAAAAATACAACTGGAAATTCTAAACCTTTACTTTTATGAATACTCATAATTCTAACAACATTCTCATTTTCACCAATTATTTTTGCAGAACCTAAATCTCCACTGCTCATTTTTAATCTATCTATAAAATTTATAAATTTGAATAACCCCTTAAAATTAGCACTTTCATATTCTTTTGCTCTTTCAAATAACATTTTTAAATTTGCAATTCTCAAATCGCCATCTGGCATTAAATTAACATAGTTATAATATCCTGTGTCAGTATAAATTAACCAAATAAGTTCATCTAAACCTAAATACTCTTGTTTTTCCCTCCATTTTTCTAAATTATTTAAGAAATTTTCTACTCTTATACTTAGCTGGTTTGTTTTATCATTTTCAGCTATTTTTAAAGCAGAATAAAAATCAGAATTTTTATCATATAATCTTATTTTTAAAAGTTCATTATCTGTAAATCCACCTATGGGAGATCTCAAAACAGCAACTAATGGAATATCTTGCCTTGGATTATCAATTATTCTTAAAACAGACATTATTGTTTCTATCTCTATAGACTTTAAATATTCTGATGAAGTATCACTAAAAACTGGTATTCCATTATTCAAAAGTTCCTTTTCATATATTGGTGCTATATTAGAAGTTGACCTTAATAATATTACAATATCTTTATATGTAGCTTTTCTATACTTTTTTTGTTTTTTATCATATATACAATAGTTTTGTTTTAATAACTCTTTTATTTTCCATACTATAAACCTAGCCTCTATTTGTTCATTTTCTAGTCTTTCTTCTATTATATCCTCATTTTCTAATTCACCTTTTAAATCAATTATATGCATTTCAGCTTTACCTGCATAATTTATATTTATATCATCTGGATTTTCATAATCTTTTTCAATTTTTAAAAATTCATTTTCGTTGTAATCTATATCGCCCAATTTTTTCGTCATTATATTACTAAATATTAAGTTACATAAATCTAATATTAGTTTTCTACTTCTAAAATTTTTAAACAACTGTATTTTTAAATTATCTCCAGCATGTAATTCATTTTTATCTTTATATTCAGCGTATTTCGCTAAAAATAACTCTGGTTTGGCTTGCCTAAATTTATATATACTCTGTTTAACATCTCCAACCATAAATAAATTGTTACCATTTGATATTGCCCTTAATATATTTTCCTGAACATAATTACTATCTTGATATTCATCTATAGCTATTTCTGAAAATTTTTCCCTATATTTTTTAGCTATCTGTGTTGGTACATAATTACCATTTTCATCTTTTTCTAATAATAATTTCAATGCATAATGTTCAATATCGCTAAAATCTAAAATATTCTTCTCTTTTTTTACACTTTCAAATCTATTTGAAAATTCCAGAATTAATTGTTCTAATAGCACTAAAATATCATACATTTCTACTATATCATTAATAATATATTTAGATTCACATAAAAGTATAGAATCTTTTTTATTTTTAAATACTTTTTTTACATCATCTCTAATTTTCTTTGCCGAATCTTTTATTTCTATTGTGATTTTTTTATCTGAAGGCCACCTAGAATATTCTATTTGCATTACTTTTTTATAAACATTATCCCAATTTTCTATATTTTCTATAATATATTTATACAAAATTATATCTTCTGATATAATTTTACTATATTTTTCAAGTTCAACATACTTTAATAATTTATTATTTATGTACTCTAATCTATTAATACAAGACTCTACTTCTCCTTTAAAATCCTCTAGTAAAATTTTTCCCCATTTTGTTTCAGCAAAATCAATATTACTAGATAAATTGAATTCATTAACATATCTTTCTAGCCATTCTCTAGGAAATGGACTACTTTGTATATAATCATATATTTTTAATATTATATCTTTTAATGAATCATCACCTTTATATGTTGTATATGTGTTTATTAATTTTATAAAACCATCATCTTTTTTATCATATAATTCTTCAAAAAAATCTTCTAATACCTCTTGTTTTAATAATTCTATTTCAGGTGTATCTGCAATTCTAAAATTTGGAGAAATATCTATTTCATAGAAATTGTTTTTTATTACATCTAAACAAAATGAATGTATTGTAGAAATACTTGCATTATTTAATAATAATATTTGTCTTTGCAAATTTATATTATTTGGTTCTTCATCTAATTTTTTATAAATTGCATCTAATATTCTCTCTCTCATTTCTGCCGCTGCTGAATTTGTAAATGTTACTACTAAAATTTTATCTATATCTATTTTATCTACTATAATTTTCTGTATAATTCTTTCAACTAAAACTGCTGTTTTTCCACTTCCTGCAGCTGCTGCAACTAATATATTTTTATCCTTTTCCTTTATTGCTTGTAATTGCTCTTCTGTCCATTTAACTTTCTCCATTTTATTCCTCACTTTTTCATTTTTATCAAAATAAGTATATCTTTTTTTATTTAAATTGTAAATATTATTTGTTTTTTTACAAATAATATAAGTAACTGTTCAAAATAATTACCAAAAACTGAATAGTACTTTTTACTAATGTAAAAATTTATGAAAATATGCATTCAAATATGCAACTTTCAGTGTAATGAATAATGTGTTACAAAATATTATACTATTAAATTTTTATTACTATAGATTTAATAGTACCAGATAAGATGGAGGTAAGAATAATGGAAAAAGAAAATTTAGAGCTACTAAATAAAATCCATAAAGGATTAGTTATGGGAATGGAATCTATATCTGTTATAACACCTAAAGTTGGTGACAGAAACTTTAGAGACGATTTAAATTATCAATATAACGAATATGGAAAAGTTTTAGATAAAATAGATGCAAAATTTGAAGAAGCAGGTATAAAACCAGAAGATACAAATCTTGGTGAAAAAATGATGGGATGGACTTCTATTCAAATGAATACTATGGCCGATAAAAGTAATAATAGAATATCTGAGTTACTAATCAAAGGAAATACTATGGGAATTGTACAAGGGCGTGAAATATTAAATCAAAATCCAAGTTTAGATAAAAATACAAAAAGCATCATTAATGAATTCATTCAATTACAAGAAAACAATATTGAAAAGTTAAAAACTTATTTATAGTATTATAATCTAATTTTTTTATTGTAAATCCAAAAAAGTTCAATTTGTTTTTTAAAGTTTATTTAAATATACAGTAAAAAAATAAGAGTTTATTTATATATTTTATATAAATAAACTCTTATTTTTTTACTAATATCATATAAATTATTGTTTTTCAATTATAAATTATTGACAATCGATAATTTGTATTGTATTATTTAAAAAAATTAAATATTATATTGGAGGTACCATATGAAACTATTAGGTGAAAAAAGTTTATCAAAATATATAAAAATTTTCTTAATCATTCTATCTATAATATGTTTTTTATGTATTTTATTAGGAGGATTCTATATTTTAACATTTTGGCAAACAATATTCATATTACCTATAGCAATTCCAATATTATTAATTTATTTTACAGGTATATTGGCTCTCATATTATTAGTACAATTTATTGGAATATTTCACTGTTTTGAAGAAGGAAAATTATTTGTCACTGAAAATGTATCTAGATTAAAAATAAGCTACATATGCTCTTTTTCTATTTTTTCTATATATACAATTAGTATTATATATTTTATTTATTTAATGCATGATAGCATGGCTTTGTATTTATTTATATTACCAACTATAACACTATTTATAATTGATTTTGTATTTCTAATATTTGCAATAGGATTGGTAATATTAACAGAGCTTTATAAAAAATCTATTAAATATAAAGAAGAAAATGATTTAACAATATAAGAAAATTAACAGGAGGGATACTATGGCAATAATAGTCAATTTAGACATTATTCTTGCAAAAAAGAAAATGACATCCTTAGAATTAGCTCAAAAAATAGGAATAACAACCGCAAATCTTTCTATTTTAAAAACAAATAAATGTAAAGCAATTAGATTTTCAACTTTAGATAAAATTTGCGAAGTATTAGAATGTACTCCTGGAGACATTCTAGAATACAGAAAATAAAATTAGTTATTTTTATTAAATTTTGTTAGAGTATAAATTAACTCAAATGGAGACCAACTATGAAAAGTCAATAGTTTTTTAGAAAAAAAGCAAAAATTTTTAGCATAAAAAAAGGTCAACTT
>CALXBW010000010.1 GCA_944386645.1 uncultured Clostridia bacterium
TGGATTTGTATTTACTAATTATACTAAAGTATTTGGAAATTATTTGGATAAATATGTTGAAGATACTGATGAGTGGAGTACTGTTACTTATTTCAAAGAAATAGAAACAACAAAAAAATTACCTAAAACAGGATGCTAATAATATTTTTATAGGATATAGAGGTAAAATTATATACCCGCTTTTTATTGTATAGGAAACACTATGAAAATTTTTGCTTTATAACGCATATCCTGATTTATATGTTTATGTTAAATTCTCATAGTGTTTTATTAATATTTCACCATTTTTGTACAAATTAAAAAATCTATTAAAAAAATAATTGTGATAAGAAATAAATCTAAAATTAATCAGAGATGGATAAAAAAATTATTATAAATTACTTGACAGATAAGAAAATAAAAAGTATAATTATTTGCAATAAAATTTAAGGAGTGGTTTTATGAACGTGTTACGGTATCCGCCTAATGTACAATGGGAAGTAACAGCAGAATGCAATCATAATTGTATTCATTGTTATAATTATTGGAGAAAAGATTATGAAAAATTTATTGGTATGAAAAAATCAAATTCGGAAAAAGAATATTTACAACTAGCAAATAAAATCATAGAGCAAAAACCTGTATCGGTTGTAATAACAGGAGGAGAACCTTTACTTGTTTTTAATAAAATTAAAAGTTCTATTGATTTATTGTTGAAAAATGGTATTTGTGTTTCGATAAATACTAATATTACAATGTTAGATACATCTATAATAGAATATTTAAAAAAGAATAAAATAGGTCTTTTTGTATCTTTTCCTTGTTCTAATTTAAATATATGTGATGAGATCACTAATATTAAAAATTCTTCAATTAATATAATAAAAAAGCTTGATTTGGCTTATAAAAACAATATTTCATTTATGATTAATATGGTTATTTCTAAAATTAATTTAAATTATTTAGAAGAAAGTGTATTTTTTTTAAAAAATAGATACAATATTTCTAAAATATCTATTACGCGAGTAGGAAAACCAATTAATTCAAGTGAGACATTTAATAAATATTTATTAGATGCAGAAGATATTAAAAAACTACAAGAAATTTCTGTAAAAATAAATAACATACAGCATATAAAAGTTGAAACTTCTTGTCCATATACAGCTTGTAGTATATATTCAGATGAAGCTTTTCAGCTTTTTGCTTACAATAAAATTTGTACTGCTGGTAAAACTAGTTATGCTATTGATACAGAAGGAAATGTAAAGGCTTGTCCTAGAGATAATCATATATATGGAAATATTCTTAAATCTGATTTTAAATCAATATGGGATTTGATGTATAAATGGCGTGATAATAGTTATATTCCTGAAGAATGTAAGAAATGTCATGTTTTAAAAAAATGTCTTGGTGGTTGTAGAGTTGATTCATTTCCGTTTACAGGTGTATTAAATCATCTAGATACCATATCCAATATTGAAAATATTCCAATTAAATTTGAAAAAAAAGTTAATAAATCAAATAAGTTTTATGACAGATGTGATAATTTTATTGTGTCTAATAAAATTTGTTGTATTAATGAAAATGATTTTATTAGAGTTTCTGTTGGAAGAATGTATATTTTTTTGACAAAAGCTTTATATAACTTTATTTCAAATAATAGTTCTTTTACATTAAAAAAATTAATGGATATTTTTAATGTAGATTATAGTACAGCCAATAATGTTATAAGAATTCTTATACTTAATAACATTGTTTATAAATCTTAATAAGGAGGATACTCTCATGGAAATGGAAGTTTTCTTTGTAAATGTTTACAGTTCAGATTACAGTACTTGCTTTTCATGTGATGGTAGTTGCAATTGTGAATGTAACTCTTCATATTGTGAGTGTTATTGCGGTTAATCTTATGTAAATAATTCATTTAAACTACTCAAAAGGGAACATATTACTTATATGTTCCTTTTTTAAATTCCTCTATAATATCTTTTTCAATTTCTTGTATCATTTCTTGATTTTTTATAATGTTAATTATATCTGAGTGATTATATGACTCTATAATAAATCTAACCAAAGCATATGAAATATCATATCCGTTATATTTATTTGTATCACAATCACAAAATTGACCATATTTTCCTCCATGATGTTTTAAAAAATCTATAGGAGGAATTTCTTTACTAAAAATTTCTTTTTCTAACCATGTTAAATATTTTTGATTGTCTGCTTCTAGGAATGATTTTTGTCCAGATAAATATTGAGCTAATCCCTCCTCTAACCAAATACAATGATAATTAGAAACTTTTTCATGGTAAATTAGATGAACTAATTCATGAACTATACTAGCAATTAAAAAACCAGCTTTATAAAAATCTTCTAACTCTTTACTAATACATACATAATTAATCATTCCTCCAAAACAGTTACCTAAACTGTATGAAGATATTTTAGAAAATTGAGAAGAAAAATTTATATATGATTCTTTACTATCAAATAAATTAATTCTAACTTTTCTAAAAGTGCTAATTTCAAAAAAATCTAATATATGTTTTTCTTGTTTTATAAAAATTACTTCTAATCTATTTATAAAACTTTCAGGGTATTTTTGATTTGCAAATATTTCTATATTTGCATTTTCTAATAATTTTAAATTTGGTAAATATTCCATTATAATCTTCCTTTCATTTTAATAAAAATAATATATAATAAGTATATAAAATAGTCAATTTTAATAACTGAATTTTTCTATATATTTCTACAAGAAAAAAGCATTCATGAAGATTAGAAGATATACACTAAATCAAATACTACTAAAATTGGGAGCTGAGACTAAATCATCTTCTTTTGATGAAATGTATCGAGACAACTGTTATAAATAATGAAACAAAACTTATATATTGCTGTTTCTAAACTACCTTTAATTCAACGTAGAAGAATAAAAATGAAATATTTTGAAGAAATGAAAGAAAAGAAACTAGCAGAAAAAGAAAAAATTTCTATAAGAGCAATTCAATATAGTTTACATTATGGAATAGAAAATTTAAAAAAATTTTTTAATTAGACTTCGTAAAAGTGAAGTTTAGTGAGGAAACAAGTAAGAGGATTAATTTCTTCTTAACTTGTTTCTTTTTTTATGTGACAAGTTAGTACATTGAAATTTAAATATTAATCATTAAATACGTTCTATTATTGAAGCTAGTTTAAATGAGGAGACATAACCTCAAACTTAAATATAAGTTAGCCACTTATAAGGCGATGAAAATAATAGTTATAATGATACACTTGTTTAGTCATAGCACGAGCGTTAAGAGCGTCCCACGCATTGAGAACAAGTCTGGTCTTCCAGATAGGTGCAATTCCTGTGAATGATTTAGCTAATCATAATTTAATGAATAAAAATTTAATTGATTGTGAAGTAAAAATTTGGAGGTAGAAAATGTTAGATGTTTTTACAATGGTAATATTATTAATACTTCATATTATATTTATGTTTGTAGTATTACTTATGTATTTAATTATTTTAGGGGGAAGTAATACTAAAAGTGATGAGGAAAGGCTTTATGAAGATAAAGAACAAATGGATTATTTAAAAAAATATAAAAATAAGGAGAGTAAGAAATGAGTAAGATACCTAATATATTAACAAAAAATCAAGCTATTGCTTATGCAGTAACAGCTTTTCATAATTTTATAAATTCAGGAAATATAAATTACTTTGATATTGGAACTTTTGAAATATTTATGAATGGAGCAATGGAAGTACATAATAAAAGTAAAATTGTAGAATTTTCAAAAAATATTAAAATAAATAATAAAGCAAAAATGATAATGAAAATTGAAAAAATAAAAGATATGACAAAAATTGATATGTAATTTTTTATGTATCAGTTTTTTATTCATAAAAAAATTTTTTGTACATAATAATTGAGTATGAGGTGTTTATAAATGAAAAATATAGAAAATGAAACTTGTACAAAAGATAAAAAAAGTAACGAAATAAACTTTTCTGTTGCCTATAAAAAGGATGGAGATAGTTTCCAAAACATTATGGAAAAAATTTTAATTAGTAAAATTATAAAAAATGGGTAACACCTTGATATTATATTAAAAGTACGTTATAAATAATATATTAAGGTGTTTATAATAGTTAGGAGGCTGTTTTGAACATCAAAGAAAATAATCGAGAATATAATGCTGCAATTTATATTCGATTAAGTAAGGAAGATGGTGATAGGGAAGAGAGCGAAAGTGTTACAAATCAAAGAAAGATTTTAAAAGCATTTGCAAAAGAAAATAAGTATAAGATTTATGATGAATATGTTGATGATGGTTATACAGGTACTAACTTTAATAGACCAGATTTTAAAAGAATGATAAGAGATATAGAAAACAAGAAAATTAATATGGTAATTACAAAAAGTTTATCAAGATTGGGAAGGGATTACATAGAAACAGGAAGATATATAGAAACTTATTTTCCAGAAAATGAAATTAGGTATATTGCTATACTTGATGATGTAGATACATATTTGGATAGAAATTGTGATACAGTTGCATTTAAAAATATAATGAATGATTATTATGCAAAAGAAACTTCAAAGAATATTAAGAAGACTAAAAATAAAAAGAAATTAGAAGGATTTTATTATACATCATATGCTCCATTTGGCTATAAAAAGGTTAGTAAATCAGGAAATTTAGAAATAGATGAAGTTCAAGCAGATATTGTAAGAAAAATATATGACTTATTTCTTGAAGGTAAAGGTACTTATCAAATAGCAAAATTATTAACAGGAGAAGGAATAGAACCACCTGGATTACAGATGAAAATGAAAAATGTGGTAAATAATATAACTAATACAACAGATAAGTGGAATCATAACACAGTTAGAAGAATCTTATCAAATCAAATTTATATTGGAAATTGTGTTCAAAATAAAAGTAAAAAGATTAGTTATAAAAGTAAAAAAATGATTGCTATTCCAGAAGAAGAACATACTATAACTAAAAATCATCACAAAGCTATTATACCGATTGATAAATGGGAATTGGTACAAAAAATGTTAGGAGTACATAAAAATGAAAAAATAAGAGATACAGATGTGTTGTTTAAGGGTTTATTATATTGTGCTCATTGTAACAATAAACTATCAATTAGAACAAAAGTGGATCACAATAAATCAGGAGATGTAACTAGAAGATATATTTTATGTAGCACTGCAAATAAAAAAATTTCCAATAGTATATGTTATAAAAGGTATATAAATTATAATAAGTTTGAGGAACAGGCTATTTCTAAAATATCAGAAATATTAAAGATATATATAAATTCAAATGCTTTTAAAAATGAAGAGGCTTTGAGGAGAATACTTGATTTACAAAGTAATAAAGGAAGTATTTTAAAAAGACAGGAAAAGTTAGATAGGGATTTAAAGAGAATTAATAAAAAAATCGGGACTCTATACAATGATAAATTAAATGGGTTATTGGAAGAGCAAGATTTTAAACTTTTTTCGGAAAACTTAGTAAATGAACGCCATAGAATTGAAAGAATATTAAAAGAAACTCAAAAAGAATTGGATAAGTTTAAAGATGATGGAATTAATAATAGAATAAAATTGGACACGCAAAAAGTAATTAAGAAATTAGTAAAGAACAAAGAGTTTAATAAAGAAACTATAACTCAATTAGTAAATAGAATAGAAGTAGACAAGGACAATCATGCAGTAATATATTTTAATTTTTATGAATTAAATTGTTTAGGAGGACAAATAGAAGATGTCAAACAAGCAAGTAATTTATAATGTTGGAGTATATTTAAGACTAAGTAAAGATGATGGTGATGATATAGAGAGTGAAAGTGTAACAAATCAAAGGAAGATAATTAATGACTATATCAAAAAAAATAAAAATATGATACTATATGGTGAATATGTTGACGATGGATATACTGGAACAAACTTTAATAGACCAGAATTTCAAAGATTATTAAAAGATATAGAAAACAAGAAAATAAACATGGTTATTACTAAAAATTTATCTAGATTAGGAAGAAACTATATAGAAACAGGTAATTATATAGAGAAATATTTTCCAGATCATAGAGTTAGATATATTGCTTTATTGGATAATATAGATAATTTTAAAGAAAGTGTTAACAATGATTTCATTCCTATTAAATCTGTATTTAATGAAAAATATTGTAGAGATACATCTATTGCAATAAAAAAGACAAAAAGAAAAAGAATGGAAGAAGGATTCTATAGCTGTAATACAGCACCATTTGGTTATAAAAAAGATCCCGATGTTCCAGGTAAATTGATAATAGATGAAGAAAGCAGTAAAACTGTTAAAAAGATTTTTGAGTTAAAACTAAAAGGTTATACCAATAATGAAATAGTTAAATATTTAGATAAAAATCAATATATTACTCCAGCTGAATATATGAAAATTAGAGGTCAAGAGCATATAGAACATAAAAATTTATGGCGAATAAGTACTGTAAATAGAATATTATGTAATCAAGTTTATTTAGGACATTGTGTAAGAGGTAAGACACAAAAGATTAGTTATAAGTCTAAAAATAAAAAATATGTTAAAAGAAATGATTTTATAATTACTAGAAATACACATGAACCTATTATTTCAGAGAAAGTGTTTAAAAAAATACATAATACTAGAAAATATGGTTTAACACGAAAAAACAACGAATCAAACTATCTTTTAAAAGACTTAATTTATTGTAAAAATTGTGGCAAAAAACTAATTTTTAAAAAAGCGAGAAGCAGAATAGTTATTTATTGTAGAAATTATGCTGAAAATTCTAAATTATGTTCGAATGATTGTAGATTAGATTATAATTTAATTGAAAATAGAGTATTAGAATATATATCTAATATATATAAAGAGTACATAAAGAGCAATAAAGTAAAGGACAACCTTTATAAGAGATATATAAAAAATATTATAAATAAATTAGAAGATGAATTAAAAGAATTAAATCTATCTCTTGAACAGTTAAAATTTAGAATAACATCATTATATAACGAAAGATTATCAGAAGGTATTAATGAAGAAGAATATAAAAATAAATATACTAATCTGTCTAAACAAAGAAAAGAATTATCAGAAAAAATTACTGATAAGGAAAAGAAAATTGAAAATGAAAAAAATAGATTAAATACTTTAGATCAAAAAAAATTCATTTTTAATAAAATAGAAAATATTGAAAAAAAAGATTTTGAAGGTATAAATATGAATGAATTGATAGAGAAAATAGAAGTATTTAAGAAAGAAATAACTATAAATTTTAATTTCGGAATCGTAGGAAATTTAAAATTTTAGTGTGCCTATTGTACACGCTATGATTGCACTGTAGCTATGGCAGAGTATCTTGCAGGTAGTCAAGAAGCATTTGTAGAACAAATGAATAATAAAGCTAAAGAATTAGGTATGAATGATACTACTTTTAAAAATTGCCATGGAATAGATGAAGATGGTCATGTTACATCAGCATACGATATAAGTCTTATGTCTAGAGAATTATTATCAAAACATCCAGATATAACTAAATATACAACGATTTGGATGGATAGTTTAAGAGATGGAAAATCTGGATTAGTAAATACAAATAAATTAATAAGGAATTATTCAGGAGCAACAGGGTTAAAAACTGGATCAACATCACTTGCTTTATATAATTTATCAGCTAGTGCTACAAGGGATGGATTGTCTTTAATAGCAGTTATAATGAGAGCACCTACAAGCGATACAAGATTTAAGTATGCTAAAAAAATATTAGATTATGGATTTAGCAATTATTCATATAAAGAGTTGGCTAAAAAGGACACTATTGTGCAAGAAATAAATATACAAAAAGGTATAGAAAATAAGGTTAATGCAGTATTTGAAAATGATTATGGAAAATTAATAAAAAAAGGAGATTCCAATAATATAGAGCAAAATGTAGAAATAAATAGTAATATTACTGCACCAATTAAAAAAGGTGATGTTGTAGGAAAAGTAACATTTGTTGATGGTTCAAATAATATAAGTAGTGTTAATTTAGTTGCTGATAGAGATATCAGTAAGATTACATTATGGAATATGACTACACATTTATATAATATATGGTTTAATTTATCTAGGTAGTTAAGTAAAGTTTATTAATGTTTTTTTATGAAATGAATGATACAATAGACAAATACGGGTTAAAATATTTTAGATACCGCTTCTTTGGCGACTAATAATTAAGAGAGTGAATAAATTAATTGGGGCTTACCAGAAATGGTGAGCCTTTAATAATATAAAATAGAAATAAATATAAAAATTGATAATTAAAAACTATTATCTATGAATATTAAATAATAGTTTTTTTATTGTATAGGAAACCCTATGAAACTTTTTTTGTTATAATGAGTTTGTATTTACAAAAGTAGGTGAATAAATGAAAAAAGATATAGATATGGAATTATATAATGATTATATAGAAAATGGTGAAACAAAAGCCTTTGAGATTCTGTATATAAAGTATAGAGATAAAATTAAGTATTTTATTTATAATATTATTGGAGATTATGATAAAGCAGAGGATATAGCACAGGAAACCTTTACATATATTTTACAAAATAAAATAAAAAATAATTATAGTTTTAAATTTCATATATATTTGGTGGCAAAAAGTAGAGCTATATCATATATCAATACTGAAAAACGAAGAAATAATATAAGAGATAAATATTTGGTAAAAGAAGATGAGCAAATATACCAAGATATAACAGATATCATGCTTAAGAAAGAAAAACAAAAAGAACTATTAAAAGCCATTGAGTTAATAGATGAAAAATATAGAAATGCAATATACTTAGTTAAAATAGAAGGATTGTCTTGTAAAGAAACAGCCGAAATACATGGAGAATCTGTTCAAAATATAAAAAATTATATCCATCGAGGGAAAAAACAATTGAGAAAACTATTAACAAAGGAAGGAGGAATAAACGAAATGAACAAATCATTAAAGACATTTATAATAGTTTTATTTGTAGGTATTTTATTATCCGGAGCAGTATATGCTACTATAAAAATAATAGAAAATGTAAAGGGAAAAGCACAAATAACCCCAACATTTACAAGTAAAATATCTACAATAGATACTAATAAAGTATGGGTAGGTACATTTAATTTAGTATGGAATGACTTTATGAATGAAGTTATAAAAGGAAAAACTGAGTTTGTAGATGGATATTCAGAATTAGCAAATGAATTAAATAAACAGTCTTTTACAGCAGAAGAACTATCAGAAGAATCATATTATAAAACATATGGAAAATCATCGTTAAAATTAAAACAACAAATAGAGAAACGGAATTAAAGATAAATTTAATGAGAATAGTCAAATATTAGATAGAGTTGATTTTAGTAATAATAATGGATATATTTTATATGCAATGTTAAAGAAAGAATTTAATTATTTAGAGAAATTTTCTGAATTGCCAGATGATACTTTTGACAATTCAGAAGAAAAAGTAAAATATTTTGGAATAGGTGTGTCAACATCAAAAGATGCTAGTAAAAATGTAGAAATATTATTTTATAATTCAAATGAAAATTTTGCTATTAAATTAAAGACAAAAGAAAATGAAGAAATTATTTTATATAAAACAACAGGAATAGATAAATCCTTTGAAGAAAATTATAATGATATACAAGAATTCAAAAGTAAATATAATGGTGAAAAAGTATTACAAAAAACAGATATATTAAAAATACCATATATTATGGTAAATGGTGAAATAAATTATGATGAACTATGTGGAAGAATAATAAAAGGAACTGATACATATATTAGTCAAGCATTACAAACGATTGAATTTAATTTAAATAATATAGGTGGTAATGTAAAAAGTGAAGCTGTTATAACTGGCACATATGGTTCAACACAAGAAACTGGAAGAGAATTTATTTTAAACAGCGATTTTATATTATATTTAAAAGAGGAAAGTAAAGATAAGCCATATTTTGCATTAAAAGTAAATAATACAGATGTATTGGTAAACGTAGAAACAAAATAGAATTTTATAATCTCCATTTCCTCGGAGGTTATTTTTTTAGTTGTTAATACAAAATATACAATTGTCGAAAAATGTCAAATAGTGCGATGAAAAGTATTTGACATTTTTCATCTTTTTTCAATACAATAAAGTTGAAGTAAAAAAGAGATATAATTTATATAGCAAATAAAATTATATTAATACTAGGAGGTAAATAAGAATATGCCTAGATAATAAGGAAAGTAAATGTGAGTATGAAAATAGTGTAGTAAAAAAATAACAGTATAGTAATGTAGGGGAAAACAGTGTTTTCCCGTAACTTCGTAGAAATTTCTTAAAAATACAATATAAGCCAAAGCAAGTAATTTGATAGTTACTTGCTTTTATGCTATTATGTACACATAAAAAGTATAAAATATTAAGGAGAGAAAAATTGGAAACTATATTAATAGTAGAGGACAATATAGATATTCACAACTTTATAAAAGAAGTATTAGAGAAAAAGAAATACAAGGTATTAGATGCTTATTCTGGTACAGAAGCTTTAATGTTAATAGAAAAAGAAAACATAAATCTTATATTATTAGATTTAATGTTACCTGGTTTAAATGGAGAAGAGATTATTAAAAAAATAAAAAATATCCCAATTATAGTGATTAGCGCAAAAATATCTCCAGAAGATAAAGTAAATGTATTATTAAGTGGAGCTAATGATTATATAACAAAACCTTTTAATAAAGAAGAACTTTTAGCAAGAATAGCTGTACAATTACGAATAAACGAAAATAAAGATGTAAATAAAGAATTAAAATATAAAGATATGTTTTTAAATGAGAAAGATCACACATTATATATTAATGATAAACAAATTTATTTAACTAAAACAGAATATGCAATATTAAAACAACTATTATTAAACCCTAAACAAGTTATAACAAAAACTAGATTAATTGAATTAATAAATATTGATACATTAGATGGAGATGAGAATTCATTAAAAGTTCATATAAGTAATATAAGGAGAAAAATTAGAAATGTAACAGAAGATGAATATATAGAATCTGTATGGGGTATAGGTTACAAAATGCATGAATAAAAATTTTAACAGAATCTTAACTATTCTCTTAACCAATTTCTTAACTATTTAATATTAAAATAAAATTAGGAGGATGAGGTTATGGAATATATTTTAGAAACTAAAAATCTCGAAAAAAGATACAAAAAATTTAAAGCTATAGATAATTTAAGTATGCATATACCAAAAGGTTCAATATATGGACTTATTGGAAAAAATGGGGCAGGTAAAACAACATTAATTAGATTATTTTGTGCATTACAAAAGCCTACAAGTGGACAGTACACTATTTATGGTATAAAAAATACAAGCAAAGAAATTACAAAGGCACGAAAAAGAATGGGAGCTATTATTGAAACACCATCAGTCCATATAGATATGACAGCAAGAGAGAACTTAATGGAACAATCAAAAATAATAGGTGTTCCATCTTATGATGGAGTAGATGAATTATTAAATCTAGTAGGATTAAGTCAAACAGGAAAAAAGAAAGTTCATAATTTTTCTTTAGGAATGAAACAAAGATTAGGAATTGCAATTGCATTAGTTGGAAATCCAGATTTTCTTATTCTTGATGAACCAATAAATGGATTAGATCCAGAGGGAATAATTGATATTAGAGAAATTATATTAAGGTTAAATAAAGAAAATGGAATAACATTTTTAATATCTAGTCATTATTTAGATGAATTATCAAAAATTGCAACTCATTATGGTTTTATTAATAAAGGAAGAATGATACAAGAGATTAGCAAAGAAAAATTAGAACAAAATTGTAAAAAACGAATTGAGATAAAAGTAAGTAATGCAAAAGAATGTGTTAAGTATTTAGAGCAAAGTAATATTCCTTATGAAGTGATTTCTGATAATGTTATAAATATATATGACAAAATAAATATTTCAGAGCTAGCTATATCACTTTCAAAAAGAGATTGTATAATAAATGAATTTCATGAAAAAGAAGAGACACTTGAAAATTATTATATAAACTTAGTTGGAGGTGAGGATAATGTATAAATTATTAAATGCAGGATTTTCTAGATTAATGAAAAATAAAATATTTTGGGGAATAGTTATTATTACAATAATAATTGCATTAGGGTTAGTATTGAATAGAATTAGTAGTAGTGGTTTTTTTGAAAATGAAATAGAGCCAGTATTAACAAATTATATATATTTTATAGGATTTTTTATTGCTATATTTACCAGTCTATTTGTTGGAACAGAATATTCAGATGGTGCAATTAGAAACAAAATAGTAGTTGGACATACTAGAAAAAATATTTATTTGTCAAATTTAATTATTAGTATTGCTGTAGGATTATTTATAGAAATTGTATATTTAATGTTAGTTATGATTATTGGTATCCCAACACTTGGAGGACTACAAATACCTATAGATAAATTCCTTTTTATTTTATTAGATATGGTATTAATAATTATAGCATATTCATCTATTTTTAATTTTATAACACTAATATGTTCAGATATAACAATAGCTACTGTTGTATGTATTCTTTCTTTTATTGGTATGTTTGTTGTAAGTGAATTTGTTGTATCACCAATCGCAAATGATAAGAAATATTATTCAAATTATGTTACAAATGAAAATGGAGAAATAATAGAAACACAGAAGCATTTAAATCCAAATTATGTTGGAGATTTTGCAAAACAAGTATATAAAAATATATTATATATTATTCCATCTGGTCAAGCATCTCAAATACAATCAACGATGTCTAATTTATCTTATGAAAACGATAGATATATGACAGATACAGATATAAAATTAGCCGGCTTATATTCATTAGGGTTAATAATTGTAATAAATGGAATAGGTATATATTTCTTTAAAAGAAAAGACTTAAAGTAGGAGGATAATAAATGATTATTAGTATGTATATAATAATTACAATATTAATTATTATATTAGTTTTTATGATAATAAAATTATATTTTATTAGAAAATCACTTAAAGAAATACAAAACTCAATAAGTGAAATATTATCAACTGATACTAATAATTTACTAACAATTTCTTCATCTGATAAAGAAATTATTAATTTAGCAAACAGTTTAAATTTTGAACTTAAAAATTTAAGAGAAGAAAAACTGCAATATGAAAATGGAAATCAAGAATTAAAAACAGTTATGACAAATATATCTCATGAT
The DNA here is from genome assembly GCA_944386645.1 of uncultured Clostridia bacterium. Classification (GTDB taxonomy): domain Bacteria; phylum Bacillota; class Clostridia; order TANB77; family CAG-508; genus CAMCHB01. The sequence continues at coordinate 13,276 of CALXBW010000010.1, forward strand.
ATGAGAACTCCTCTTACTGCAATAAGTGGATATTTAGAATTGATTAAAGAAAATAATGATGAAAATAAGAAGAAAAAATATATAGAAATTATAGAGAGAAAAACAAATGATTTGATATTACTTACAGAGCAATTATTTGACTTTTCTAAAACTATGGACATGAAAATTAATATAAAAAAAGAAAAATGTTGTATAAATGAAATCATAGAAGAATCTTTGATAAATTATTATAGTATTTTTAAAAAGAATAATATTGTACCAAAAATAGAAATATGTAATAAAAAGATTTATAAGTATGTAGATAAAAATACTATTATTAGAGTTTTTGAAAATATTTTATCTAATGTTAGTAAATATAGTAATGGTGATTTTGAAGTAGTACTTGATAAATATGGAAGAATTACTTTTTCAAATAGAGCTACTTCTTTAGATGCTACAACAGTTCAAAAAATTTTTAATAGGTATTTTACTGTAGAAAATGCCAAAAAATCCACAGGTTTAGGATTATCTATTGCTAAACAACTAATAGAATTAAATGATGGAACAATCTCAGCTAAATACATAAAAAATCATCTAATCATAGAAATATATTTTAAGTAATATAATTTGTGACCAGTAATTGTTTGATAATTACTGGCCTTTATGATACTATAGCATAAAAGTGAAAAGAGGTTGATAATATGGAATTAATACAAGTAGGAGAAAAAACTTATTATATAAAAAATCCTACAAATATAGGAATATATAAAATAGATGAAGAAAATATTTTCTTAATAGATACAGGAAACGATAAAGAAGCTGGAAGAAAAATTTTAAAAATTATTAATGAGAAAGGTTGGAATATAAAAGGAATAATAAATACTCATTCAAATGCAGATCATATTGGTGGGAATAAGTTTATTCAAGATAGGACTAATTGTAATATTTATTCTTACAATATAGAAAAATCATTTACTGAATATCCTATTTTGGAGCCATCTTTTTTATATGGAGGATATCCATTTAAAGAATTAAGAAATAAATTTTTACTAGCTAAAAATTCCAATGTTATAAATATAGATGATAACTTACCAACTGGATTAGAATATTTTCCTTTAAAGGGACATTTCTTTGATATGATTGGAATAAAAACTTCAGATAATATTTTATTTTTGGCTGATTCTCTATTTAGTGAAGAAACAATAACAAAATATCATTTATTTTTTATTTATGATGTTAAAGAATTTTTGAATACATTAGAACAATTAAAAAGTACTAAAGCAACATTATTTATACCTTCACATTGTGAAGCAACAGAAAATATTGATTCATTAATTGAGATGAATAGGAATAAAGTAAATGAAATAGCAGAAACTATTTATAGTTTTTGTAAAGAAGAGAAAACTTTTGAAGAAATATTAAAATGTATATTTGATAAATATTCTTTAACTATGAATATGAATCAATATGTTTTAGTTGGCAGTACTATAAAATCATATTTATCTTATTTACATGATGAAAATAAAATTGGTTATGAATTTAAAGATAATAAAATGGTTTGGAGACAAGTTTAAAATTGTTATGGAGATAATTTATGGACAAATATTATTTTACTTTTTACATAGGGAAACTATTAAAAACAAAATGATATTATATGAATTAGATGGACTGAAGGAATAGAATTTGGATTACAAGATATTAGAGGATTAAAGATGCCTAAACTTATAAAAAAATATAATAAAAAAACATTATCTACTACATTAGAAAATACAATAGTAAGATTATGTAAAAAGTACTTCAAAAATAAACCTGTATATTTTCATTCATCATGTGGAATATCTCATATGTTGAATAAACCTAATATTTCATTGTTAAATATATTTGATGTGGACACATGTAATAAGTCAATATGTCATAATAAATGTAAAGATTTGTGTAATAAAAGATATTTCAGTAATGATGAGCTATTAGAAATAGAAAAAGAGTTAAAACAACAAAATATAGATATTGAATTAAAAGATATAAATGAAACAGATAAAATAGTTTCTATACCAGATTTTAACGTCTTATCATATACAATTCAACAACAAATTAAGAAAACGATAGCTAGCTCAAAAAAGGAGAAGATAAATGAAACCAAACAGATTAATTAAAGGAAATTTAATAGGAGTATGTGCTCCATCTGGAACAATAAAAGAAAAAGATAGGAAAGATTTAATAAGAGCGAGTAAATTATTAGAAAAATATAAATTAAAAATAATATATTCAAAAAATTTATTTTCAAATTCACTTGGCTATTCTGCTAGTGTAAAAGAAAAATCTTTAGATTTTAATGAACTGATAAAAAATAAAGAAGTAAATGCTATTATTTTTGCTAAAGGTGGGGCAAATTGCAATTCTATTTTGGATTGCTTAGATTATGAATCAATAAAAGCTAATCCGAAGTTTATTATAGGTTTTAGTGATAATACTGTATTATTAAACACAATCTATAAAAAAACTGGACTTGTAACATATCATTTTACAAACTTTAAAAATTTTTGTGAGAAGAATTTAGAATATAATATTAAGCAATTTGAAAATGTAATGATTAAAGGTTATAAAGGAGAAGTGGAACATGCAAGTGATTGGATTACCGTTCGTAAAGGAAAAGCAAATGGAAAATTAGTTGGTGGTAATTTAGCTTCTTTAGTAAAAATCTTAAATACAGAGTATTGTCCAGACTTTAAAGGTAATATATTATTTTTAGAAGATTTATCATTTGAATCAGACATAGAAATGGTGTCCAGTTATTTATATCAATTAAAACAAGGAAAGGTATTTGATGAAATTTCTGGACTACTTTTAGGAAATTATGATAGTAAGCAGAGTAAAATTACATTCGAAAAAGTTGTAATGGATGTTGTAAATGATTATAAATTTCCAATTATAAAATGTGATGATTTTGGTCATACAAACAACAACATGGTTTTGCCAATAGGCATTTTATGTACAATAGATGCTAATAATATGAAACTAATATATGAAGAGAGAACATCAAACTAGGAGGGGGGATTATGCAATCAAAAAATTCAATTTTAATAAAGGAAAGATTTAAAGAGTATGCAATACGAAATAATTTTAAGTATCAAGATAGTATGCCAATAATAGCTCCTCAAAATTCAAAATTACTATTTAATATATCAGGAGGTGTTATATTTCAAGATGAATTGTTAGAAAAGAAGAATGCTGTTAATAAAAATGTTGCTTCTATTCAAAAATGTTTAAGAACTGATAATTTAAATAGTATAGGAGTTTCAGGAAGACATCATATTTTATTTAATATGCTTGGACATTTTATGTTTTACAATGCAAATGAAAAAGAAACAAAAAATACATTTATAGAATTTGCATATAGCTTCCTTACTAAAGAGCTGCAGTTGGATGACAAGCGCATTTTTGTAACTGTACATCCAGATGATATTGTTACTGCAAATGTATGGAAAAAACTAGGAAAAAGTAATTTAATTGAAACTAATAAAAATATATTTATTTCTCCATATGCAAATAAAAGTGCTTTAAGAACTGAAATTTTATGGAGAAAAACAGATAATTCTTTAGTTGAATTATGGAATTTAGTGTTTACTCAATTTGATAGTAAAGTTCCATTTGAAAAACCAAGTATAAAAATCGCGGCGGATTCGGGTGTTAGTTTAGAAAGAATAGTTAGTGCAATTGAAAATAAGAATAATAATTATGAGAATTCAATGTGGAACGAATATGTGAATTATATAAAAAAATATGGAAATGGCAGTTATGATATAAGTCAGTATAGAAGAATTGCTGATTTATCTAATGCATCAATAGAATTGATTAGAGAGGGTATACAACCAGGAAATAAAATACAATCATATATGTTAAGAAAATTGATGAGAACATTTTTTGACCTATGTGATTTTGATAACATTAATCCAGAAAAAATATTAAATTATAATAAATTAGACGAAAACTGTATAAATGTATTTAAAAAAGAAAGAATTATTTATTTTAAAAGTATTCAAAAAGGATTAATACAAGCAAAAAAGCAAATTGATAAATTTGGAATTGAGAATTTGGATAAAAATAATCTAAAATCAACCTATGGATTATCTGAAATGTATATTAGTAAAATTATTTCAAGAATTAAACATCAAAATAAAGTAAAAAATGAAATTGATCTTGATAGAGATATGTAAAAAATACAAAAGAATAAATAAAGTGAATTTTTAAGTTAACGTGAATGGCTAGATAAAGAAGTTGGATAAAAATGGATGATTTTGTGAAAAACAATAATAGCACATGTTAAATTAAAATGTAATGTTTTTATGTAAATAATTAGCACTAAGCGTAAAAGTGAGTAATCAGATAGTTACTTGCTTTTATGCTATTATGTAACCATAAAAATTTGCAACATTATTTATACCTTCACATTGTAAAGCAACAGAAAATATTGATTCATTAATTGAGATGAATAGGAATAAAGTAAATGAAATAGCAGAAACTATTTATAGTTTTTGTAAAGAAGAGAAAACTTTTGAAGAAATATTAAAATGTATATTTGATAAATATTCTTTAACTATGAATATGAATCAATATGTTTTAGTTGGCAGTACTATAAAATCATATTTATCTTATTTACATGATGAAAATAAAATTGGTTATGAATTTAAAGATAATAAAATGGTTTGGAGACAAGTTTAAAATTATTATGGAGATAATTTATGGACAAATATTATTTTACTTCAGAAAGTGTAACAGAAGGACATCCAGATAAGATGTGTGATTATATAGCAGATAAAATACTTGATGAATGTTTAATACAAGATAAAGAATCAAGAGTAGCTGTTGAAGTTTTTGCGTCAAAAGATAAAATTACAATAGCTGGGCAAATAACTTCAGATGCTGAATTGAATATAGATGCAATTACAAGAAATTCAATAAAAGAAATTGGATATGATAATAGCTATACAGATATAGATTATAGAACATGTAATATTGATATAAATATAACAAAGCAAAGTAGTGATATAGCAAAAGGAGTTGATTTAGGAGGAGCCGGAGATCAAGGAATAATGTTTGGATATGCAACAGTAGAAACAGAAGTATTTATGCCTTATGCGATATTAATGGCACATAAATTAGCTAAGATGTTAACAGAAGTTAGGAAAAGTAGTGTGATTAAATATTTAAGACCAGATGGAAAAACTCAAGTAACAGTTGAATATGTAAATAATATTCCGAAAAGAATAGAAAATATTGTAGTATCAACACAACATATTGATACAATAGATTTAAATATATTGAGAAAAGATATAATGTCTGAAGTTATAAGAAAAGTAATACCAGAACATATGATAGATAAAGATACTAAGATTTTTATTAATCCAAATGGAGAATTTGTAATAGGAGGTCCTCTTGGAGATACAGGACTTACAGGTAGAAAAATTATGGTTGACACATACGGTGGATATTCTAGACATGGTGGAGGTGCATTTTCTGGAAAAGATGCTACAAAAGTTGATAGGTCAGCTGCGTATATGGCAAGACATATTGCTAAAAACATTGTAGCAAATGAATATGCAAAAAAGTGTGAAATACAATTATCATATGCAATAGGTATTAATAAACCATTATCTATATATGTTAACACATTTGAAACAGGAATTTATAATGAAGATAAATTAGTAAAATTAATTAATGATAAATTTGATTTAACTCCAAAAGGTATTATTGAATATTTAAAATTAAAAGAGCCTATATATTCATCAACAACTAATTATGGCCATTTTGGTAAAGAGTATTTGCCATGGGAAAAAATAATAAAAATGTAATGAAGATTAGATTTAAATTGAGTCTAATCTTTTTTTCTTTTTCTTAATCACAAGCATCAATTTTTTTACCAATAAAAAAATAATTTTATCGCAACAAAAAAGCATATATAATGAATCTAATAAATGTCAGATATGTACATATAAGATTAATTTGGAGGAATAGCAGTGGAAGAATTAATAAAAAAGGCAATAAATAATGATGATAAAGCATTTAATGAGTTAATTTTATCAATTATATTTTTTGACAGATAAAGAATTAAATGGTAAATCAGACTTTTCAGTAAATTTGAAAAATATAGTATTAAAAAATATGGGAGAACGTCCAAAAAATGATGATAAAGATATGTATATTGTAAATACTCCTAACAACGAGAGAAGTATAGAAATAGAGGGAGAATTTAATGTAGAATTGTCTAAAAGCAATGCTGTTGAGAATACAAAAATAATTGTACCAAATAACAGTGAGGTAAATTATAAAAATATGACTAAAAAAATAGATGAAGTTAAAATTACACCATTACAAATTATTGTGAAAGTTACATCAACAATTGATAATGTAAGTATGAATAGTTTATCAAATATAAGAGATAAAGATTATATAGGACATATTGAATATAATGTATATGATAATAATGGAGAACAATTAAGTGATTATAGTTTTGAAATTAAAAGACAAATAACATATTCAAATGGAAAAACCGAAGAGTGGTCAACTGGAGATATAGGAACATATAAAGATTTTGAAAATGCAACTATGGAATTAACTGAATATATTATTATAGAAAAAAATGAAGATACTGAAAGTTTAAAAATAGAACCGTTAGAGCGTATAGATGGGAAAGAAGAACAGACAGAATTAGATGAATTTAATATAGATTTAAAATAATCCTCTAAAAAAATAATTTATTGATATTTTGTTTTTTTTGGTAATTATATGAAACTTTTTATACATTTTATTTGTATTAATAAGAAAAGAGGATATAACGAAATCAGAGATTTCTATATCCTATACAATAATAAATGAACTTTTTTAGGAGGAAAAATGTCTAAACATAAGAGAAGTGTGAAGAGAAAATTAAATATAAAAAGAATATTAGTATTATTAGCAATAATTATTTTTATTACAGTAGTTATAAAAAATAATCTGATATATAAAACAATATTAGCATTTAATCCTATTACAATACAAAGTTTAAATATTAATATAAATAAAAATGAAATAGAGCCTGGAGAAGAAATAGGAATATCGACTATTATATCTCCAGAAAATTATTCACAAAGTAATTTAGAGTGGCATGTTTCAGATACAAATATTGTTGAAGTATCAGATGGAAAAATAATTGGAAAATCAGAAGGTAAAGCAAAAATATATTTAACTGATAATGAAATTAAAAGTAATGAAATTGAAATAGAATGTTTGATAAAAATTAGAGAGTTGACTATTAATAATTTAATAGAAGAAATGAAATTAGGAGATACATATAAATTAGAAACGAAAATATTGCCAGAAGATGCAACATATCAAGAATTATACTATGAATCAAGTAATACAGATATAATAGAGGTAGACAAAGATGGCAATTTAAAAGCAAATAATATACGGTAGTAGCACAATAACTATAAAAGATTATCAAGAAAATATATTAAAACAATTTAATATAGAAGTAACAAAAATTCCTGTAGAGGAAATAAAATTAGATGATAGTGATATAACATTAGGTAAGGGACAATCATATATTATAAATGCTATAGTTAATCCATCAAATGCTACTTTTAAAGATATTGTTTGGAAGAGTAATGATGAAAATATAGTAACTATAAAAAACAGAAAAATAAAAGCAATAAATACCGGAACGACAGAGATAACAGCCACTACAGATAATGGAGATAAAATAGCAACTTGTAAAATAGAAGTTACAAAATCTTTACCAAAGAATGAAAAAAGATATGCAAATGGAAATTATAATATTAGATCTGGAGGAAGTACAGATTATGAAATTGTAGCAACTACTAAAAAGTACGAAGAAATAGAATTTTTACAAGAAATAAAAAATGGATGGATAAAAGTAAGAAATTCAAAAGGAGTAGTTGGTTATACTTTAGTAAAATCGAATTATTATTTGAAAGAAAAACCTAACGAAAATTCACATCATATAGATAATGTTCCCTATTTAAATCAAATTTCTCTTGGATATCCAACTGGCTGTGAAGCTGTTTCAGCAGCAATGTTATTGAAATATAAAGGCTATAATGTTTCTGCTAAAAATATTATAGATAATACAAAAACTGGTAGTAAAAAATATTTAAGTGATGACGGTAATTGGTATGGTGCAAATCCATTTAAAGAATTTGTTGGACATCCATCAATTGGATTAAGTAAAGGTTCATATGGCGTTTTTGCAACTCCAATAGTTAATGCTATGAATGTTTATGCAAATGGAAAAGCTAAAAATATTTCAGGTTGCTCTGAAGATACTTTATTTAATTATGTAAGTAAAGGTGAACCAGTTGTTGTATGGTGTGTAAAAAATGGTGGAGATTTAAGAAATGGGGTAAAGTGGTTGTATAAGGATGGAAGCGGAAGCTTTCAAGAGCTTATAGGTGAACATTGTGCTGTATTAATAGGATATGATGACAATTATGTATATTTAAATGATCCGTCAGCAGGAAAAAATGTTAAACAAAATAAATCTAAATTCATTTCTAATTGGAAAAAGTTATATTCACAAGCAATAATTATACAATAATATAACAAAAAATAAATGTGAATTTAATATGAATATTATAAGCATTTTATGTAAATTCTATTAATATAATATTGACTTTGTAAAAAGTAGATATATAATATAAATAATTAAAAAGATAAATGATTTCTAGTTATATATTCACTTATCTTTCTAATTAATATTTATTGATTGGAGTGATTATTATGATGTTAATACCTAGAAAGAATGAGTTTGATTTATTTGATGAGATGTTTAGTGATCCATTTTTTATGAATAATGGAGAATCAAAATTAATGAAAACAGATATAAAGGAGAAAAAAGATAAATATGTATTATCAATTGATTTACCTGGTTATGATAAAGATTGTATAAAGATTGATATTGATAATGGATATTTAACAGTTCATGCAAAGACAAATCATCATGAAGAAGAAAAAGAAGAAGGCAAATATGTACGTAAAGAAAGATATATGGGTGAATGTTCAAGAAGCTTCTATGTTGGAGATGATGTAAAAGAAGATGATATAAAAGCAAGCTTCAAGAATGGTACTTTGCATATAGAGATTCCAAAACATGAAGAAAATAAACAAGTAAAAGAAAAGAAATATATTCCTATAGATGACTAAAAAAAGCTATTGCAATATTTTTTGCAATAGCTTTTTAGTTTTAATTAAAAGAAGATCGACTTTATATCAACTTCGCTAATCTTGCTGGCAATTAAAAATAATTGATGTTTTAAGTAAAATTAAATTCATAATAATATTGGCTGAATTTGTTCATTTTCTAAAGCTAATTCAATAGTCTTAATTATTAATTTTGGATCAAAAACTAATGAACGAGGTTTAGTTATTGGATTATCTTGTCTAAATGGTACAAAATAAAAGTTTCTCCTATTTAACAATTTACCTATATTTTGTGCACTACCAGATAATCCATCATTAGTAGAAACTCCTATAACAACATTATTTCCATTTCTTAAATTTGATTTTGTGGCCATCAGTACAGGAGTATCTGTAATACCATTAGCTAGCTTTGCTAAAGTATTACCAGTACAAGGAATAATAACAATTATATCAGTCATTTGTTTTGGACCTATTGGTTCTGCATCTTGTATAGTATTAATAATTTTATTTCCTGTAATATCTTCTACAGTTTTTATAAATTCACTAGCTTTTCCAAATTTAGTATCTAAGTTGTAGCTATTAAATGACATTATAGGAATAATATTAGCACCAGTTTTTTTTAGTTCTGATAGTTGTTCAATTACATTTTTAAATGTACAAAAAGAGCCAGTCATACAAAAACCTATATTTTTTCCTTCTAACATTTTTTCACTCCCTTCTATAATAGGGTTAAAGAAATATAATCTCTTTATGTTTATTTTATGAAATTATGTTAATTAAAGTTACAAACAAACTATATATATATTTAAGTTTGAATGTACTAAAAAATAAAAATCTAATGTTTTTAATACATTTACTAATAATATTTTTATATGATAAAATATATATGGAAGAGAGGGATAAGATGAAATATATGATAGTTAAAATAATTATAATAATTGTTGTATTATTGGTAATTTTAGTATTTGGAATAAATTTTTATGTTAAAGCAAGTACAAAAAAACAAATAATAGATAATGAAAGTGAATTAAGTAATTTATCTGATGTGGACTGTATTTTAATTTTAGGAGCTGGTGTTAGAAATAATGCGCCTTCTCCAATGTTAGAAGATAGATTACTAAAAGGTATAGAATTATATAATAAAAATATCTCAAATAAAATTATTATGAGTGGAGATCATGGTAGGGAAGAGTATGATGAAGTGAATATTATGAAAGATTTTGCTATTGACAAGGGAATTAAATCTGAAGATATATTTATGGACCATGCTGGATTTTCTACATATGAAAGTATATATAGAGCTAAAGAAATATTTGAAGCTAAAAAAATTATAATTGTTACACAAAGTTATCATTTATATAGAGCTTTATATATTGCTAATAGTCTAGGAATAGAAGCATATGGAGTATCAGCAGACTTACGAACTTATACGAATCAGTTGTCACGTGAAATTAGAGAAATTGTAGCAAGAGATAAGGATTTTATTAAATGCATATATAAACCTAAGCCAACATATCTTGGTGACACTATACCTGTAAGTGGTAATGGAGATATAACAAATGATTGATAAAAATTTAGCTTTATAATCTTCTATTAAGTTAATATATTACTTATTCCTATATTGTTCAGATATCTTGTTTATTTTATTAGTTATAATAATTTTAATATAATTTAAAAAATTTAATTATTATAAACTATAGAAATATTTAAATTCTTGTAAGAAGAAATTTGCAAATTATTTTGATTTTAATATTATTTTTATATTTAGTTTTATTTTTTATTGGAAATAATTATGCAATTTAAATTATTTAACTTAACTAAAAACAAGATAAAAGATTTTCTGATAATTATTATATAAGGCTTGAAAAATAAGGAAAGATATGGTAAAATGTCAAAAGATAGGAGAAAAGTTTTATGGGTAAAAAAATGATTATAATAACTGGTCCATCTGGAGCAGGTAAAAGTACATTATTAAGTAATATAAATAAAGAGTGTAAAATAGGAATCCCAAGACAAACAACAACTAGGAAACCAAGAATTGATGATAATCAAAAGTATTATAGATATGTAAATATAGAAACTTTCCAAAAAATGCATGAGCAAAAAAAGTTTGCTATTAGTTCAGGACGAAATGAAAGAAGTTACGGTATTTTAAAGTATGATATAATGGAAGCTTTAAATACAAATGATACTATTGTAATAATAACTTCTTACAAGAATATAGAAAAAATACAAAAAATAAACATTGATTTACATATTATCGTTTTAACATTTAATAATCATATAGAGGAATGGGTAAAGAGAAGAATACAAGAACGAGAAAGAGGTAATTCATCTCCAGAAGATATAAAAATAAGATCTGAATATGCAAAACTGGAGCATAAGCAATATTTTGAAAAAATAAAAAAAATTGCAGACGTTGTTGTTTATACTGATTTATACAATATAAGACAAACTATCAATATAGTAAAACAAAGATTACAATTGACAGAAAAGATGAATTGCATAAGTAAAGAAAGATGAGAATAGGAGAATAAAAATGCATATATGTTTTATATATAATGAATATCCTAAAGAGACTGACAATGGTGGTATTTCTACATATCAATATAATATGGCAAAAGCACTATATGAGAAGGATAACAAAGTAACAATTATTGCTAGTTCATTTAAAGAGGAAAGTGACTATATAGAAAATGGAATTAGAGTAATAAGATTGAAAAATAACCTTATGGGAACAATATATGAACAATTAAACTATAGAAAAAAAGTACTTGAAAAAGTACAAAGTATTAATAGACAAAGTAAAATTGATATTATAGAAACACCAGAAATGGGAGCGGAAGCATTAATGTGTGTAAAAAATAAAGAAATACCAGTTGTAGTAAAACTCCATACATCATATAAAATATGGTCAGAATTAAATGGTCAACTTTTAGAAGAAAATATGCACAACCAAATGATAAGTTGGGAAATTGAACAATTAAGAAAAGCAGATAGTATTATCAGTTGTTCTAAATTATTAAAAAATATTGTAAAAAAAGATGTAAAGAGAAAAATTGATATTATTCCAAATCCTGTTAATTTAGAGCATTTTTTTCCATTAAATATAAGACAAAACAGTGAAAGAATATTATATTGTGGTTCTTTAGAATATAGAAAAGGGATATTTATTTTTGTAAAAGCTATTCCTTTAATTATTGAAAAATTAGGAGAGAATATTAAATTTGATATTGTTGGAAAAGATTCTTTTTATAATAATAATAATAATAATAATAAAATGTCGGAATTAATATTTGAAAATTTACCACAAAAATATCATAAAAATGTTGTATTATATGGTTTTGTTAATAAAGAAATATTAAATAGAATGTATAATGAGGCAAGTGTTGGAGTAATACCTTCATTATTTGATAATTTACCATATGTAGCTATGGAAGAGTTGTTAACAGAATTGCCAATTGTTATTAGTAGCAATACAGGAATAACTTCAGAACTAAAACACAATAATTCAGCAATTATTTTTAAAAATGGAAATTATAAACAGTTAGCAAAAAAAGTAGTAAAGATTTATAAAAATAAAAAAATAGCTAATTTAATAGGAAAAAATGGAAGAAAATTTATATTAGAAAAATATTCGCCAGAGAAAATTGCGGATGTTATGATAAATAAATATAAAAAAGTTATCAAAAATTTCAAATAAAAGGAGGAAAAAATTATGCACATATGTTTAGTTCATTTTGAATATCCGATAGAAACATCAGTTGGAGGAGTTGGAACATATCAAAAAATAAATGCTGAAATGTTAAAGAAGTATGGACATGATGTTACGGTAATAGCAGGAGCTTTAGAGAAAGATCAAGATTATTTTGAAAATGGAGTACATATTATAAGATTAAAAAAGGGCTATGACCCATATGATACAGTGAAAGATTGCTATAATTATAGAGTAAGAATAGCAAATGTTATAGAACAAATAGATAAAAAAAATGAGATAGATATTATTGAAATACCAGATTTAGGTGCTGAAGGAATTATATATCAAAGAAATAAAAAAAGAAAAATACCAATTATAGTTAAACTCCACACACCTACTACAATAATTACTGAATTTAATGGTGGAGCAACAACTTTTACACCAGATGTACAAAAAACTTTAGCGGATTGGGAAGATGAATTTATTTGTAATGCAGATGGATTAATTAGTTGTACTAAAATATTATCTAAAATGATAAAAGATAGATTTCCAAAAATAAAAGGTAAAAATATCAAAGTAGTATATAATGTTGCAAATTTAAGTAACTTTTATCCAAAACAGAATAATCATAATTCTAAGATTATTTTATATTGTGGAACTTTGGAACAACGAAAAGGTTTATTTATGTTAGCAAGAGCAATTCCAATAGTAATAGATAAATTAAAAGATGAAGAAATAAAATTTGATTTTATAGGGGATGATTTATATAGAAACGATAGACTAATTTTGACATCAGAATATATTTTAAGTTTAATTCCTAGTAAATATCATAAATATATACGCTTTTTAGGTTTAAAAACAAATAATGAATTAAATGATTATTTTAATAATGCGAGATTAGGTGTAATACCGTCTTTATTTGATAATTTACCATATGTAGCTATGGAAGAATTAGCAACAGAAATGCCTTTAATTGCTAGCAACAATACTGGTATAAAAGAATTTATTGTAAATAATGAATCTGGAATTTTATATGACCCTATGAATTATGAAGAGTTAGCAAGTAAAATTATATATTTATACAATAATCCTGAGATTGCAAGGACATATGGTATAAATGGAAAAAATACAATTAAAGACAAGTTTTCTGCAGAAAATATTATAAAACAAACAGAAAAAATTTATAGGGAAGTAATAAATGAATATAAAAATAAAAGAAATGATTGAAAGATTTTTAAAAAAAGATATTATTAAAATAGAAAAAGTTAAATATGGTGGAGCTAATCTGGTATATAACATTATCACAAGTGATAAAAAAGAATATATACTTAAATTATATATGATGAAACGTAATTTTTGCATTATTAATGAATTAAATAACTATTTAAAAGAAAATGGAATAAAAACATTAAAGATAATAAAAAATTGGAAAATTAATAATGTATATTATTATTTATATGAAAGAAATATAGGAATTCATAAACTAAATTTTAATAAAAAAATGATTAATAGTATATTAGAAGTTATAAGATTAGAATATGAAAATAAAAATATTCATATTAATATTAAAGATTCTATAATAGAAAAATTCTTAATATATAAGGATTATTTTTTATCAAAAGATGTAAATAGAATTCCAAAAAATATCATTGAAAATATTAATAAAATTACTAAGAAAATAGATTTAAATATAATTGATTTGTGTTTAATACATGGAGATTTATCAATAACTAACATATTATGGGATCAAAATAATGATATGTCTATAATTGATTTTGATGAAAGTATATATGCTCCTATAGAATATGAATTATCTAGTTTTATTATAAAAATCTGTTTTTTTAATTCGATTTTTAACAAAGATTTAGCAAAAATAATAATGAAAGAAATAAAAATAAAGTTTAAGAATATAGATTATTATAAGTTTAGAAATTCTTGGATATTATATATATCAAAAGTTATATATGAAAAGCTATACTTTTATGAATTGGGATATATAGATATAGAAAGTAAAGAACATAAAAAAGATTATTGGAAATGGTGGTATAAATTATTAATAGACCAAGAAATATTTGATGAGATTTATTTTGATGAATATAAATTATTTATGATAGAGAATAATAAATTTGTTATAAAGAATGATGAGAAAAGTATAGTTCAAATTGTATCATTAGGTGTAAGTAAATTTATATTAAAAAAAAATAAATATAATTTTGAGGAAAATGTTTATAATGAGAAATTAATATTGGATTCTTTATCTTTTAGTCTAAATGTACCAAGAATTGTAAAAATTGAAGAAAAAGATGGGTATATATATAGACTATATACATATAAGAGGGGGAAGCATAGATTAAAATATTCCAATGAAGAAGAAAAAATATTAATAAAAGAATTTTCAAAATTAGTATTAGAATTAAATAGTATAAATGTAAATGCACAAATAGGTAATTTAGAAAATAAAATAAAAGATTTAATTAATACCACAAAAAATAGTTTCTATAAATTGTGTTTAAAAAAATTGCTATTGGATAATGAGTTCAAAAAAAAAGTCAATTCAGAAGAAAAACAAATTGTACATGATGATTTGCACAGATACAATATTTTATTTAATAAAAATGAAGTAGTATTTTTAGATTTTGAAGGATTAAAAAAATATCCTAAAAGTTTGCAAATAGCATCTTTTATAACCACTTCATATATATATGAAGGAGAAATTGAAAAAATAGATTATCTATTATCTAAACTAAAAGTTGAAAAAAATAGAAGATATATTATTAATTTAATTATTTATAGAGTATTAAAAACATTAATATTTTTTGAAAAAAAATTAGAGATTAATTTTGATAATAATACAAAATTAAAACAAGAAAGATTATATAATAGTTTTATAGAAATTTTAAATAAGAAAGAAGGAATAATAGTGGAGTTAAGAGATTATTACAATGCAAATAAAGAGCCAATAGGAGAAACTTATCCATCAAATATAGAACCAACAGGAGATAAATATATGTTAATTGTAGTTATTTTTATACAAAATTCAAAAGGAGAATATTTAATACAAAAAGCTACAAAAAGAAAAGGAGGAAAATGGGGGACAACTAGTGGGCATCCAGTAGCAGGAGAAAATTCAATAAAAGGCATGAATAGAGAAATAAGGGAAGAATTAGGAATAGATATTCCAATAGAAAAATATAAATTTGTAAATACATTTATAGGACACAATAAAATAGTGGACTTATATTATTTAATGGAAGATATAGATATCTTAAAATTATCTTTACAGCCAGAAGAAGTAGAAAAAGTAAAATGGGTAACAAAAGAAGAAATAGACACACTAATTAAAGACAATGATTTTGAGAAAACTCATACAAAATTATTTGCAGACTTACAAAAATGGATGAATAATGATTGATAAAAAATAAATAAAAATTCTCTTGACAATAAACAAACGTTCGTGTTATTATAAATACACAGAACATTTGTTTATTTATGGAGGTTTTTATGAAATTATCAAATATGTTTATAATTATAGTATTAGTTTTATCTATTATATTTTTATGTAACAATATGTCTTTTTCAGAAAAGAGTATAGAATATAAAAAAATATATACATCATACGGAGATACTTTATGGTCAATAGCAAAAAAACAAAAAGAAAATAATGTATATTATAAGGATAAAAGTTTACAATATATTATTAATGATATAAAGGATATAAATACATTAAAAAATTCTAGTTTAAGTACAGGGCAGGAATTATTAATTCCTGAATTAAAATAGAGTTGAAAAAGTAAAAATTTATACGGATAGACATTAATTTTGTATATATATCAAAGCTTTCTATATTTTAATATTTGTTGCTCAGACTTTAAATGGAAAACAATGAAAATTATTGACAATACAACATATTTTATGCTATCATGAATATAATAATTAAGAACATTATGTTTTTAATAAATGTGTTTGTCGCCGCCCCTTTGGCGACTAATAAATGAGAGAGTGAATAAATGTGTTTGTCGCCACCTCTTCTAGGCGACTAAAAAATAAAAGAGTGAATAAATTATTGGGGGCTTGCCAAGAAATGGTAAGCCTCTAATAATTTAAAGGAGAAATATAAATGCAAATAAATATAGGATGTTTTTATTTTATAAAAGATTCATTTTTTGACATTATAGATGATACTGAATTAATGCAAAATAAAGAGAATGGAAATAAAAGACCATGTTATTATTGTTTTAAAAGTAAAAAATATGATGATATTATTTGGTTTATTCCTGTTAGTACTAAAATAGAAAAATATCAAAAAATTTATAATAACAAAATCCAGAAGCAAATAAAATTGGGGAAAAAACCTTCTATTGATACGATAGTTTTTGGAAATATTGCAAATACATATAGTGCATTTTTAATACAAAATATGTTTCCTGTAACAAAAGAATATGTGGAAAGTCAATATATAAAAAATAAAGTAGCTATAAGGTTATCAAATAAATTACAAACTGAGATAATTTATAAAGCTAATAAAGTTTTAAGTTTATATAATCATGGAATGAAAAATATTATTTTTCCTAATATTGATAGAATCTTAGCACAATTATTATATCGTAGATAGTACAATAATTCAGACAATTAAAATAAAGCTAATATTAATATGTATTATTAATATTAGCTTTACAAATAAAAATATAATATTTAGTTTGTTTTCATTATATTATCTGCAAGTGGATTATTTTCAACTGCTGAACGTACTTGACTATTATCAACATGAGTATATATTTCTGTAGTTGAAATACTTTCATGTCCAAGAAGTTCTTGTAGAGCTCTAATATCTACATGTCCATATTTATACATTAATGTTGCTGCAGTATGTCTCAATTTGTGTGTAGAATATTTTTTTGTATCTAATCCAGCTCTATTTAATTCATTTTTTACAACAGTCTGCACAGTTCTTTGACTAATTCTTTCATTTCTTTCACTTAAAAAAAGAGCATCTTTATCTGTTATTTTTATCCTATCCTTAGGTCTTACTTTTAAATATTCAGTAATTGCACTCATACATGCTTTGTTTAAATATATTGTTCTTTCTTTATTTCCTTTACCTATAACATTAAGCTTTTCATCTGAAAAATTTATATCTTTTATATTTATATTTACAAGTTCAGATAAACGCATACCACAATTTAAAAAAAGTGTAATTATTGCATAATCTCTTAGTTTATTTCGAGATTTAGGATCTTTATTTGCAATAGAATTAAGTAATTTTTTACTATCGTCTAATGATAGATATTTAGGAACACGCTTATCTAATTTAGGACTTTCTAGATTTTGTGCTGGATTTATTTCTAGAATATTAGCCTTTGTAGTTAAATAATTAAAAAAAGTTTTTAAACTAGCTACTTTTCTTGCACGAGTTGCAGCTTTACTATGATGTTCTCTTGTTAAATATGCTAAGTATGCATGTAAATCATTTAATTTAATTTTTTTTAATATTTCAATATCCATATCTTTTATAATTATATTCTTAAACTCATCTTCTTCAGTTAATTTGAAATGCAACAATATAAATCTTAAAAAATTACTAATATCATAATTATATTCTTTAATAGTATTAGGAGATTTATTTAAAATTGTTTCAATATAATCTAAAAAAGAGTTCAAAAAATATGGATTTTCATCAACTTTTATTCCCATATCAATGTATATTCCTTTCAAAAATTATTTATTATTAATGTTATTATTGAGTGCTTTTTTATATTATCTGAGTATAAATTATTTTTTATATTTATACTGAAATCCATATCTTCATTGTTACGATTTAAAAGTACAACTACTATATTATTTTCAGAAGTAAGAAAAGCTGATACTTCTATTTTATCTGTAAAAGAACTGTATGCCATATTTCTTGAATTTTGTTTTATATATTTACTAAAATGTCCAATATAATAGTATGATAGCTTTTTATAATATTTTGAACAACGTTTATTTGTCATTATAGGTGCATTACAAGAATTTCCTGCGTGGTTAGGTCCGTCCATTAGAATCTAACACAAGATTTGAATCTATATATGCATTTGAACCATTATTTAAATCACCTATAATATCATGTGCATATATTTCTGCATTTGTAAGTTCGTCTTTTTTATTAGGTTTTGAATATGGAGTAGAACCTTCTGTATGTATAAGTAGTAATTCAGGACATAAGTTTTTTAATAGTCTTAAATTATTAAAATGATCTCCTGTATAATAATGATATGCTACTCCATTAATTAAATTAGATATATTAGGATTTTTATACATATCGTTTATTCTATAAATTATACGTTCTTTATTATGATCCCATACTAATATTTTTGTTTTTAACTTATAAAATTTAAATGTAGGGAATAAATAGTTCTCAATAAAACTAGTTTCATCTTTTGCACTGTAATTGCATGATTCCCATTCTCTAGAGGTATCAGGTTCATTTTGAACAGTAATATAATTTATTTCAATATTATTTTTCTCATATTCCTGTATATATTTAACTAAATAATCAGCCCATAATTGTTTATATGTATTTAGTAATTTACCACCATTATACATAGAATTATTATCTTTCATAAAAGCTGGTGGACTCCAAGGTGAAGCTATAAATTGTATATTAGAATTTATATTTTGAGCTAGATTAATTGCAGGAATAATATATTTTTCATCTCTAGACATATCAAATTTGCTTAAGTCTTTATTTTTATTATCTAGATATGAATATGTTTCTAATGCGAAATCTGAGCTATTAATATGTATTCTTGCAAAATTATAAGCTAATCCATCTTCAGAAAAATAATCTTTAATAAATTCATTTTGAATTTTTTCTTTGAATTGACATATAAGATAAGATGATGACTCAGTAAAAGCACCACCAAACCCTAAAATATTCTGATATAAAATTTCTGGATATAGAATTATTAAATTGTTTTGTTCATTATTAAGTTTATGATTACATTCAATATTCTCATATTGATGTAGAAATTTATTTTCTTTTTGATTTGTTTCAATTTTTAATATATTCATATATATGAACCCTCCAATGTATTGTATCTATTATACAACAATTTTTTAGTTTTGTGCAATGTAAATGATATTATTAGATCATATTTAAGAATTTTTTAAAATTTATTTATTATTTTGTAAAATGAATAAATTTAAAAAAATCGAATATCATAATAAAAAATAAGAATACAAAAAAAAACTATATTTAAAAGTTTTTGCATTTGCAATGCAAAAACTTGATTTTTTGATTAAATTATTGTATTATATAATTACAAAATGGAGGTGTATCAATATGATAGAAAGGCCTAATTATATAAAGGAATTGATAAAATTTAAAGATAAGGAATTAATAAAGATAATTACAGGAATTAGAAGATGTGGGAAAAGTACTCTAATAGAATTATATAGAGATTATTTAATTAAAAATGGAATTTCAAAAGAACAAATTATAAGTATTAACTTAGAGGATTTAAAATATAATTTTATACAAAATTATATGGATTTATATAATTATATAAATGATAATTTATTACATGATAAAAAAAATTATGTATTTATAGACGAAATACAAAGAATACCAGAATTTCAAAAGGTTGCAGATAGTTTATATCTAAATAAGCAAATCGACTTATATATTACAGGCTCAAATGCAAATTTACTATCTTCAGAATTATCTACATTATTAACAGGTAGATATATAGAAATTAAAATGTTACCACTCTCTTTTAAAGAATATAAATCAACTAAAAAAACAGATAATTTAGAAGAGATCTATCAAAAATATATTTCTTTAGGGTCATTTCCATATACAATACAATTAGATGAAGATGAAATAAGTATGTACCTTAGTAGCCTATATAATGATGTTATAATAAAAGATGTAATGATTAGAAAAGGAATATCAGATGAGACAATGCTAAAAAGTGTAGCTATGTTTACTTTAGATAATATTGGTAATCTTTTATCAACAAATAATATAGCTAATACTATGAAAAATAATGGTAGACCAATTAATGTCAGAACAGTAGAAAGATATTTAGAAGGCTTCATAGAATCTTTTTTCTTATACAAGGCAAGTAGATACGATATAAAAGGAAAACAATATTTAAAAACTGGCGAAAAATATTATGTTTCTGATTTGGGATTGAGATATTTTATGTTAGGGAGAAAATTAGGTGATAGAGGACATATATTAGAAAATGTGGTTTATTTAGAATTATTAAGACGAGGTTATGATGTTTATATAGGAAAAATGGATGAATATGAAGTAGATTTTGTTGCTTTAAATAGTAAAGGAAGAATATATATTCAAGTTTGTGAGACTTTAAGAGATAATGAAAATAGAATACTTGCTAGAGAATTAAATTCATTAGAAAAAATTAATGATAATTATGAAAAAATGATATTAACTTTAGATAATATGCCGATATCAAATGAGAATGGGATAATAGTAAGAAATGTTTTGGATTGGCTAATTGATTTCTAATTATTTTTGATAGATTTAATAAATGTATTAATGTTGAGGAGCATTGCTTGATAATATTATAATACAGATATATAATCAATTTTGGAGGAATATGTATGAGTTTATATAAATATAAAAATATACAATTAACAAATAAAATTGATGAGGCTAATTGTGTAACTCATTCTGGATGCTTTCATATTGACGATGTGATTAGCATTTGATAAGGATTTACCATATAGGAAAGCTGTTAAACTTTTGAAAAATAATAAAATAAAATACATAATTTTAAAATCACGAAGAGAAGGATATGACATTAGAATAATAAAAGATTCATGTAAGTTTAAAGATGAAATAGTAAAAACAGAAAATATAAATTATGCTAGAAATTTAGCAGAAATAAAAGATTTAATATATGCAGATACTAATGGAAAACTATGTTGTACAAAGACATTAGATGGTGCAATTAAGCTTATTGAATATAATGAAATTTAAAGATAAAATAAAAGTTGAAAAGGATCAGTTCTTATACTGGTCTATTTTTGTTGTATAGACCAATGTATAATTAAAATTATCTATAAAATAAACTAAAAATATTTACAATGACTGAAAGTAGCAATAATGTATTTGGATACTCAGTCAAATATCTTGTTTTTTGCAAAATAATATGTCATAATATCGCCTGTAAGATTAAAATAAAAAGGGGAGAGAGTGTGAATGATTAAAGTAGAGCATATAACAAAAAAGTTTATTAGAAATAAAAGCAAAAAAGAAAAAGAAGAATTTTATGCAGACAATGACATCACATTTGAGGCAAATGATGGAGAAATTATAGGAATACTTGGACCAAATGGTGCAGGTAAAACTACTTTATTGAGAATGATAGCAGGAATATTAGAACCAACTGAAGGAAAAATAACTTTTGATGGGATGAATTATAAAGACAATGAAATTGAGATTAAACAAAATATTGCTTATTTATCAGGAAATACAAAGATATATGATACATTGTCAACTTATGAATTATTAAAAATGTGTTGTGACATATATGGAGTAGATAAAGAAAAAAGTGAAGAAAGAATAAAAGAAATCACAAAAGTATTAGGAATGGAACAATTTTTATATAACAAAATTGCAAATTTATCAACAGGTCAAACTCAAAAAGTAAATTTAGCTAGATGTTTAGTTCATAACCCAAAATATTATATTTTAGATGAAGCAACAACGGGATTAGATATTATATCTAGCCAAATTATATTAAACTTCATAAAAGAAGAAAGAGATAAAGGAAAAACAATACTATATTCTACACATTATATGGAAGAGGCAGAAAATATATGTAACAGGGTTATTATGATAAACAAAGGAAAGATAATAAAGACTGGAACACCAGATGAAATAAAAAAAGATACAAATACTACAAATTTAAGAGATGCGTTTTTTACAATGATTGGAGGTGTTTCAGATGAAGAATAATTTATGGAATATATTAAAGAAAGAATTAAGAGAGTTATTTAGAGATAGAAAATCATTAGTAATGATGTTAATAATACCAATATTTATACCACTTTTAATTATTGGAATGTCTGCTTTATTTGAATCACAAGTAAGTAAAGATGTAAGTGAGTATAATAAAGTTGGTTTTGCATATGAAATGACAGAAGCCGAAAAAAGTATTGCACAGGAAATGAAAATTGAAATTGTAAATGGAAATGAAGAAGAATTAAAGCAAAAATATGATGAAGGAGAAATAGACTTATACATAACGAAAGATGGAGATAAATATATTATAAATACTGATGGTTCGGATACAAGTACATATTCAAGTAGTTTAATGGAAACATATTTTAATACATATAAACAATATCTACAACAAAATTATTTACAAGAAAATAATATTAATCCAGACGAAGTATTAAATATTATTACAGTAGAAGAAAATATGATAGAACAAGATAATTATTTTGCAAATTATATAAAGAATTATGCTTTTCTTTTTATAATGATGGCAATAACAGTTTCAGCAACATATCCAGCAACAGATACAACAGCAGGTGAAAGAGAAAGAGGAACTTTAGAAACATTACTTACATTTCCAATAAAAAGTAAAGATATAATTGTGGGAAAATTTTTAGGAGTAACTGTTTCTTCAATTATTACAGGTATTATAAGTTTAGTATTAGCAATTGTTTCGTTAATAATTACGAAAAATATGTTTTCAATATACGATGGAATAGATATAATGTATTCTCCTATAACGATACTATTTGCAGTAATTGTAATTATTGCATATTCATTCTTTATAAGTGGATTATGTATTGCTATTGCAAGTACATCAAAAACATTTAAAGAAGCACAAAGTGCATTAACACCACTAACATTTATATCATTCTTTCCTGGTATGATTGCATTTATGATGGGTCTAACAACAACACCAATACTTTCAATAATACCATTCTTAAACTTTACATTGATATTTACAGATATAAATAATGGAACAATTGATTTATTAAATATAGCGTTAATGACTATATCTACAATTATATATATAAGTTTAGTATTTGCACATATAATAAAACAATATAAATCAGAGAAAGTATTATTTGCTAAATAGTTTACAAGAAAAGTGAAGATTTTTAATTTTCACTTTTCTTGTTTTGCTTTTGAAAATGTACAAGAAGAAAAAAATAAATATCCAGATAAAAAGTCTCTCTAGAATGTCCTTAAAATATAATTCTTATGGTATAATTTTTTATAGTAATATGAGAATGAAAGTGTGTTGTATATGAAGAATATATTTAAATTTTTGTATGGTGTATCAATGATTTTAATTGTTGCCTTTGCTATTATAGTAGGAGTAGATTATTCTAACTATAATACTTTTGAAAATTCTGCACCATTTTATAGTTTGGTACTTGTTAGAATATTAGAGTTTATAGTACCAAGTGTTATAATTTTTGTTGTTTCAAAAGTACTTAAGAAGAAATATTTAAAATAATAGGGGGATAGTATGTTTAATTTAGTTAAAAATGAATTAATTAAAATATTTAAGAGAAAAAATATTTATATATTATTTTTATTAGCGCTTATAATAATTTTTGGTTATAACATATTTGAAAAATCTATTAATAGTAATCTTAATATAAGTGAACAGTATGTAAGATCTTATAATCAAGATAAAATGTATCTTGAGAATTACGAAACTTTAAAGATTAAAGAAGAATATTCAGATATTTTAGAAAGAGTAAATTTAGAAAAGTATGCTATTGAAAATAATATTAGATATAATATTTTATTAAATACCGAAAATAAAAATGCTATTTTGCCATCTGATGCAAGAATTTTACTTATGAAGTTTTTTAATAATTTTGATATAATTATAATATTTTTTATAATTTATTTAGCAAGTACAATTATATATGAAGAATATAATAATGGAACTGTTAAAAATCTTTTGGTTAAACCGCATAGAAGAAGCTCAATTTTATTCTCTAAGATAATAACTACCATATTTGTTACATTATTTACAGCAATTATAATTATTCTATTCCAATATATAATAGGTGGAATAATATTTGGATTTGATAGTTACTCATTAGAAGCTATTAGATATAATCATTTAACTCAAAATATAGATGTTATAAATTTAGTATATTATATGCTTTTAATATTTGTATCTAAACTTCCAATGTATTTATTAGTCATATTTACATCATTATTGTTAAGTGTATTTATAAATAATATAGGGATTAATATTTTAATTTCTTTAGGATTATATATGGTAACTAATTTAGGATTATTATTTAATGATATAACAAAATATTTATTTATATATAACTGGGATATAAGTAAATATATATTCGGAAATGCAGAAACAGTAAATGGAAGTATTAATACACCAATAATAATATCATGTATATGGTTGATATTAATTACAATAATATTATTTATTAGATTTAATAGAAAAGATATAGTTAATGAATAAATTTTTGTTAGAGCTAAATTAGCTCAAGTGGAGGTTAAGATGGAAATATTAAAATGTGAAAATTTAAAAAAACAAGTGAAAAATAAAGTAATTGTAGAAAACATTTCTTTTTCGATGGATAAGGGAGATGTAGTTGGATTCATAGGACCAAATGGAGCTGGTAAAACAACTACTATTAAGCTAATTTTAGGATTAATAAAATTAACAGAAGGAAAAGTATATATAGATGGATATGATATTCAAAAGAACTTCATAAAAGCAATGGAAAAAGTTGGAGCAATTGTTGAAACTCCTGATTTATACATGTATTTAAGTGGATATGATAATTTAAAATTAACAGCGAATAATTATAAAAATATAACGAAAGAAAGAATGAATGAAGTAATAAAAAAGGTCGGATTAGAAAATAGAATAAAGGATAAAGTGTCTACTTATTCTTTAGGAATGAGACAAAGACTTGGAATAGCTGAAGCAATTATTAATAGTCCAGAATTGTTAATCTTAGATGAACCAACAAATGGATTAGATATAGAAGGTACTATTGAAATAAGAAATTTAATAAAAGAATTATCTAATGAAGGAATTGCAATATTAATATCTAGCCATAATTTAACAGAAATTGACAATCTTTGTAATAGAATTATAGCAATAAAAAACGGTAAAATTATTACAAATGATACGATTGATAACTTTAAAACTTTTTCTAATGAAACAACTTATATTTTAGAATTAGACAATTTAGATAATTTAGATCAAGTAATTTTAAAATATAAATATGAAGTGATTTCTAAAAATAAAATAAGAGTATATATTACTAAGGAAGAAATAACAAATTTTATGGAAAATTTAATAAAAAGTAGATATCAAATTTATTCTATGCAAGAAG
The DNA here is from genome assembly GCA_944386645.1 of uncultured Clostridia bacterium. Lineage (GTDB taxonomy): Bacteria > Bacillota > Clostridia > TANB77 > CAG-508 > CAMCHB01. The sequence continues at coordinate 39,515 of CALXBW010000010.1, forward strand.
AAAAATTAACTTCAGAACAAGCTTTTATAAAAAAAGTAGGTGAGAATAAAATTGATTAAATTAGTAAAAAATGAATTAATAAAGATTTTTAAGAGAAAAAGTATATATATATTATTAATAATTTCTATGATTACAATTATTATATATAATTATATGAATCCAGACCAAAACAATGTTACTTTAAGAATGAGTACTAATGATTTAAATGTTTCTTTATTGGAAAGTGGTATAAAAAATACACAAAATGAGTTGCAGAATTTAAATGGTAATATAGAAACTTTAATTAGCCAAAATGAAAGTCTAGAGTTTGCTAAATTGTATAATGAGTTTGAAAAAGACTCTTGGCAAAGATATGCTTTAAATGAAGAAAGAACAGGATATGGTTTTGCAAACAAATCTGATTTATCATATAATCAAGACATAACAAATAACATAAAGATAATTAAAGAATATGAATTAAATCCAAATACAGAAGTAACAGAAGAACAATACAATAAAGCAATAAAAAAATATAATGATTATTTAGATGTACTACATTCTGATAATTGGAAAGAATATACTAAATATAAAATTAATAGTTTAAATGAAGAAAAAACTTCAGCTTCAGAAGAAGATGTTAAATGGTTAGAAATAGAAATTGATATAAATCGTTTGAGGTTAGATAATAATATTCAATATAAAGATGACATAATGAATACATATATAGAGCAATATAGAGAGGAAAGTTATTATTTACAAAGTAATGAAGAATTAAAAGAAAAAGATGATTTCATAAAAAAACAAATAAAAGTAACACTAGGTAATATTAGTTTAATTAGATATGCAATAGAGAATAATATATCACAAGATATATCTTCTGAGACGTTTAATATAATAGTAGAAAATAAAATAGATGCGAGAATTAGTTTTATTAGAACATTTGAAAATTTTAATTTAATTATAGTAATAATTGCAATATACATATCTTGTATGATAGTAACAGAAGAAACTAATAAGCGAACCATTAAAAATTTATTAACAAAGCCTCATAAAAGAAGCTCTATATTAATTTCTAAAATGATAGCTTGCCTTATTACAGTATTAATTTCAATGGTATTTATTTGTGTATCTCAATATATTGTAGGTGGTTTAATTTATGGATTTGATAGTTATAATCTAGGTTATATAGGATATAATTTTAATACTGAAAATGTATTTATTATGAGTGTTGTTCAATTTATACTATTTGAAGGTTTAGCAAAATTGCCAATGTATATTATAATAATATTGTTCTGTATATTTATTGGAACAATCAATAATAATACTTCTATGTCTATGATTTTAACACTTATAATATTTATATTAGCCAGTACGATACTTGCAGAATGGTCAAAAGTTGAAAGTTTAGCAACAGTATCTAAATATTTTATTACTAATAACTGGGACTTTAGTACATATTTATTTGGAAATTTTTCAGAGATACCAGGGATTAATTTAGAATTTTCAATTTTTATATTTATTGTTTATTTTTCTGTTTTAGTTATAAGTTCTATTAAAATATTTAACAATAAGGAAATTAATAATAAATAATTATTATAACTTAGAATAATATAAATACAAAAGATGTAGATAAGAATAATCATTCATTTTGTAATTTATTGTACTTGCATCTAAATTATGGTATAAATAAAATGTACGCAAAAAATCAATAATAGCATAATTAATTTAAGTATTAAGATTGGAGGAATGGGAAGATGAATGCACAAAAATTTACACAAAAATCTTTAGAAGCAATACAAAATGCACAAAACTTAGCAGTGCAAAATCAGAATTCACAAATAGAAGAGGAACATTTGATTTTAGCGTTATTGGAGCAAGAAGATAGTTTGATAAAAGAATTACTAAATAAAATGGGAGTACCAGACAATTTTGAAAGAGATATACGAAATAAAGTAGAAAATGACCCTAAAATGGTCGGAGGTGCTAGAAAAGCGGATTCTATATATGTTTCACAAGATGTTGATTTAGTTTTAACAGATTCAGAAAAAATAGCAGATAGAATGAAAGATGAATATGTTTCTGTAGAACATATCATGCTTGCAATTTTTAATAATACAAGCCGTGAAATTAAAGAAATATTTAAAAGATACAATATAAATAAGAATGATTTCTTAAAAGCATTGTCAAGTGTACGAGGCAATACTAGAGTAACAAGTGATAATCCAGAAAGTACATATGATGTACTAAAAAAATATGGACAAGACTTAGTACAAATGGCAAGAGAACAAAAATTAGATCCTGTAATTGGTAGAGATAAAGAAATAAGAAATGTAATTACAATATTATCAAGAAAAACAAAAAATAATCCATGTTTAATAGGCGAACCAGGTGTCGGAAAAACAGCAATAGTAGAAGGATTAGCATTGAGAATTGTAAGAGGAGATGTACCAGAAAACTTACAAGATTGCACTATATTTTCTCTAGATATGAGTTCATTAGTTGCTGGTGCTAAATATAGAGGAGAATTTGAGGAAAGATTAAAAGCAGTTTTACAGGAAGTAAAGAAAAGTGAAGGAAAAATCATTTTATTTATTGATGAAATTCATACTATTGTTGGAGCTGGAAGAACAGATGGTGCAATGGATGCAGGAAATATATTAAAACCAATGCTTGCAAGAGGAGAACTTCATTGCATAGGTGCTACCACATTAAATGAATATAGGCAATATATAGAAAAAGACCAAGCATTAGAAAGACGTTTTCAACCAGTAATGGTAGATGAGCCAAGTGTTGAAGATACTATTTCAATTTTAAGAGGATTGAAAGAAAGATATGAAGTATTCCATGGTGTAAAAATTTCTGATAGTAGTTTAATTGCAGCAGCTACATTATCACATAGGTACATATCAGATAGATTTTTACCAGATAAGGCAATAGACTTAGTGGATGAAGCATGCAGTTTAATAAAAACTGAAATGAAATCAATGCCAGTTGAATTAGATGAAGTTTCAAGGAAAATAATGCAATTAGAGATAGAAGAAACAGTATTATCAAAAGAAAAAGATGAGTTTTCAAAACAAAGATTAGATGATATTAAAAAAGAAAAATCAGAACTTAAAACTAAATTTGATGCAATGAAAGCTAAATGGGACAATGAAAGACAATCTATAGAAAAAGTTCAAAAATTGAAAGAAGAAATAGAGAAAGCAAATGCACAGATAGAGCAAGCTGAAAGAAGTTATGATTTAAATAAAGTTGCAGAATTAAGATATGGCAAATTACCTGAATTACAGAAACAATTAGAAGAAGAAGAAAAAAAAGAAGGTAATAAAGAAAATGTTTTATTAAGAAATAAGGTAACAGCAGATGAAATTGCTGATATTGTTTCAAGATGGACAGGAATACCTGTAACAAAACTTATGGAAGGTGAAAGAGAGAAAATATTACATTTAAAAGACCTTCTACATAAAAGAGTAATTGGACAAGATGAAGCTGTAGAAGATGTTGCAGAAGCAATAATGAGATCAAGAGCAGGAATAAGTGATCCAAAAAAGCCAATAGGCTCATTCTTATTTTTAGGACCAACAGGTGTTGGAAAAACAGAACTTGCTAAAAGTTTAGCTGAATGCTTATTTGATGATGAACATAATTTAATTAGAATAGATATGTCAGAATATATGGAAAAATATTCTACTTCTAGATTAATAGGTGCTCCTCCAGGATATGTTGGATATGAAGAAGGAGGACAATTAACAGAAGCTGTTAGAAGAAAACCATACTCGGTTGTATTATTTGATGAAGTTGAAAAAGCACATCCAGATGTATTTAATATATTATTACAAGTATTAGATGATGGAAGAATAACAGATTCTCAAGGAAGAACGGTAGATTTTAAGAATACTATTATCATTTTAACTTCAAATTTAGGGTCTGAATACATATTAGAAGGAATAACTGATAAAGGAGAGATTTCAGAAGAAACAAAAGAGAATGTAAATACTTTATTAAAGAAAAGCTTTAGACCAGAATTTTTAAATCGTCTAGATGAGATTGTATTTTTTAAACCATTAAAGAAGAAAGAAGTTACAAAAATTTTAGACTTATTAATAGTAGATTTGGAAAAGAGATTAGAAGATAAACATATTACATTTGAATTAACAGATAAAGCAAAAGAATATTTAATTGATAATGGTTATGACGAAGTATATGGTGCAAGACCATTAAAAAGATTTGTTACTAAAAAGCTAGAAACACTAATTGCTGAAAGTATATTAAAACAAGAAATTAAACCTTCATCTAAAGTAAATATTGATTATGAAAATAATCAACTTGTTATTGTATAGAAAAAATAATAAATAATAAGATTGATTTGAATATAAAGGCATCATTTTGTGAAACGCACCTCCGTTCAGATTATACCATAATGTCTTTTTTATTATGGTCTACTAAATGGGGGGGCATTTCACTTCAACAATTACTGAATTTAGAATAAAAATAAATATTAGGAAGTGAAAAAATTGATAATAAATACAGGATGCAGAACAGATATACCAGCATTTTATTCAAAATGGTTTATGAACAGAATAAGAGATGGATATGTATTTGTTAGGAATCCATATTATAATACACAGGTTACAAAATACAGTTTAAATCCTGAAGTTATAGATTGTTTAGTATTTGGAACAAAAAATCCAGCTCCAATGATTAAATATTTAGATGAATTAGATAAGTACAAGCAATTATGGTATATAACGATAACACCTTATGGAAAAGATATTGAGCCTCTTGTTCCAGACAGGTTAAAAGTTATAGAGAGTTTTAAAAAAATATCAAAACATATTGGAATAAATGGAGTTAATTGGAGATATGATCCGATATTTATTGGAATGGGATTTGATGTAAAAAAACATATTAAATATTTTGATGAAATGGCAAAAAGTTTAAAAGGTTATACAAAACACTGTACAATTAGTTTTTTGGATTTATATGAAAAAGTAAAAAGAAATGCTCCAAATATAAAACCACCAACAAAAGAAGAGCAAATTGAACTTGCTAAAGCATTTAGCAAAATAGGAAAAGAAAATGGAATTATAGTACATAGTTGTTGTGAAAAAACATATCTTGCAGAGTATGGTATTGATTGTAATGGGTGTATGAGTCAAGAAATTGTTGAATCAAGTATAGGAGATAAATTAAATGTACAAAAAATAAAAAATACTAGAGAAGGCTGTAATTGTTTAATGGGAAACGATATTGGAGCTTATAATAGTTGTGGACATTTGTGTATATATTGTTATGCAAATACAAATAAAGAAGCTGTGAGAAAAAATATGCAAAAACATAATCCTAATTCTCCTTTTTTAATTGGAAATTCAATGTCAGAAGATGAAGTACATGAAGCAAAACAAAGAAGTTGGAAAATAGAAGATAGGCAAATTAGCTTTATAGAGATATAGACGCATACAGATGCTGAAATTGAGACTATAATAACAATAACTAGATTATTTGTCGTGGAGGTAAGTTCGAAATATAACTAATCTTATTTATTTTCACAAAATGTTGACAAAAAGAAAAAAATCTTATAAAGTACAAACAATAGTTCTGGTAATAATAAATGTAGTAATATAAATAAAAAATAAATCTAATAAGAACTAAATTTTATATAAAGGATGTGTTCTTATGGAAGAAAAAAAGAATGAAATTATTCTATTTGAAAATCAAGATGTAAAATTAGAAGTAAGTCTAAAAGATGAAACAGTTTGGCTTACGCAAAAACAAATGGCAGAATTGTTTGATAAAGATAGACGAACAATTACAAGGCATATTCAAAATATTTATAAAGATGAAGAATTAGACGAAAATTCAGTATGCTCATTTTTTGAGCATACTGCCGAAGATGGGAAAAAATATAAAGTCCAATATTATAATCTTGATATGATTATATCTGTTGGATATCGAGTAAAATCAAAAAATGGTATTTTATTCAGAAAATGGGCAACTAAAGTTTTAAAAGATTACATGATTAAAGGTTATGCTGCAAATCAAAAAAGATTAGAATATTTAGAAAAAACAATAAAGTTGATAGATATCGCCAATAGAATTGATGAAAGATTAGAAGCAACAGATGCAAAAGAAATATTAAGGGTAATTGGAAGTTATTCAAAAGCATTAGATTTATTAGATGATTATGACCATAGAACTTTAAAGAAAATTAAAGGGACTACAGATAACAGAGTTATTAAATATCAAGATTGTTTAGATATTATACATAAATTAAAATTTAATGAAAGAAGCGAAATATTTGGTATAGAAAGAGATAGGGGATTAGAATCTATAATTAGAAATATATATCAGAGTTTTAATAATCAAGATGTTTACAAAAGCATTGAAGAAAAAGCAGCAAACTTTTTATATTTGATAGTTAAAAATCATGTATTTATAGATGGTAATAAAAGAATTGCTGCAACATTATTTATATATTTTTTGAATTTTTATAATATGTTATATAAAAATGAAAATCAGGTAATAGATAATAATACGTTAACAGCATTAACATTACTTATTGCAGAGTCAAATCCAAATGAAAAAGAACTTATAATTGATTTAGTAATGAATTTTCTAAATAATGATTAATACTATGAAAAATAAATAAAATATAGTTTGGTGAATTAATAAACAAATATTAATTTATAAAGGAGATAAAATGCAAATACTAGGTATTTTTTTAGTGATTTTAATGTTATTATATTCTTATGCAGTAATATTTTTACCATGTATATTAGTAATAATAATATCTATTATAGTAATATTCTTAATAAAGAAAAGAATAGTTGGAGAAAAACAAAAAAAATATTGTAAAATAATAATTATTGTTTGTGTGATGATTTCTGCAATATTAACTCCTTTATGGTTTAAGTATATAAGTGCAAAACCTGATGATACTTATGTTAAAATGAAAGAAATCAATGAAAATCAAAGCCTTATTGGATTATCAAAAGAGCAAGTGATAAAATTATTAGGAGAACGGAAGCAAAAGTAAATATGAAGAAGATTTATATTACTATAAGGCAGGATATATTACAAATTATATAACAGGTGGACATAGAGATTTTTATTATCTTGAAATAAGATATGATGAAAATTGGAAAGTTAAATCAGTAGTTATGAAAATGTCAGATTAAATTTAACAATATAAGTAAGCTAACTTTCTTTACTAAAAATTAGAGCTACAACTTACAATTTATAAATATTGTATTATAATCTAATATTTATTGGGATGGAATTTGATGTAAAAATATATTAAATATTTTGAAAAAATAGCAAAGTATACAAAACATTATATACAAAATCATTTTTGAAAATTAGTGATAAATGATAAAATACGAAAAATTGACAAACCATATATAAAAGTATAAAATTTGGTTATTCATAGAAATATAATTATATTTAAATGCAGATGTTTAATAGAGATGGAACAGAAGATGAAATGTGCGGAAATGGAATAATATATTTATACAACATTAATTTATTGAAATAAAAGGAATGAATTTTATGAGTAGTAAAAAGAAATTTTTTATGGTATTAGGAATATTGGTAATAATAGGAGTAAGTTTCGTAATTGGATTATTCGTAGGACAAAGAAATGCTCCAGAAACGAATTTATCAATCAATAGGGTTGATACCCAAACATTTTATGCTTGTATAGAAAGTATAAATGAGTACAATGATGGTAGCATTCATATTAATGTCAAAGGATTAGAAATAAATGATATAAATTATAGAGGAGATTTTACATTTAAAGTAGATGATAATATAGATATGAGTTGGAGAGGAGAAAAAATCAACATTTCAGATTTAAAAGAAGGAGATAATATATCAATTACTTTTGCTGACGAAACACTTTCTGATATTAGTCCAACACCATTGCAAGAAGTTCTAAAAGTGCAACTTTTAGAAGATGAAATCAAAAAACAAGAAAATGAAATTAACAATAAAGTTACTACAATAGATATTCAAACAACAGGATTAAGTTCGGCAACGCCAATGAAAAAATATACTCTAAATCAAGAAGAAATATATGTAATTTTTAGTATTATAGATAATCTAACTTTTTCTGAAAAAACTTGTGATGGATTTCCAACATATTTTATTAAATATAATAGTGAAGAAAAAGAGGGTTTTGTATATTACGGAATTGAAATATTTGAAAATGAATACCATATTACGTCAAATGATAATGAAGAGGCGATATTAACTAATGAACAAAAAGAACAGTTAGATAAAATAATAAATAAGCTTTAACTCATAAATTACAAATTATAATTATATATTTATGCAAAAAAATAAGATTATTTTATATTAAAAGTAGAATAATCTTATTTTTTATGTTATTATAATGACAATAATTAGAAATTATTTGTCATGGAGATAAAAAGATTTCTTACCTAGAAAATATTAAATAAGCATTAATTTGAAATGGAGTTAATATATGAAAAAGAATATATTTATTATTTTTTGTATAATGTTAGTTTTAACATTACTACTAATAGTTTATGCTATGTATATATTTAATAATATTCCACATAAAACATACTACAACAATGAAGATTTTAATATACAGACATACATTAGTAAAATAGATAAAGACGAGGACGGCATAGATGATCAAACTGATATATTAAATAATGTAAAAAAATATATAGCAACAAATCCAAAATATAAAAGTAAATATTATACAAATGGATATCCAGATGACGAATATGGAGTTTGTACTGATATTATTGCATTCGGACTAAAAGATGCAGGATACGATTTAATGAAATTGGTAAATGAAGATATTATTAATCATCCAGAAGAATATGATATTGAAGTCATAGATAAAAATATAGATTTTAGACGTGTAAAAAACCTAAATATATATTTTAAAAATAACAGCATATCATTAACAACAGATTTATCGCAAATAGAAGAATGGCAAGCTGGAGATATAGTTGTATTTAAAGGCCATATAGGAATAATATCAGATAAGAGAAATAAAAATGGTGTTCCTTTTTTGATACATCACGCAAACCCAATACAAGTAAATTATGAAGAAGATGTTTTAGAATTATATGGACAAGACTTTATAATAGGACATTATAGGATTAGTTAAAGAATTAAGAGTTAGAATATTGTTTTAAAATTAGATTATAAATTAGCTCAAATGGAGGTTTTTAGTATGAAAAGAACAATTAATAGACTTATTATAGCTTTAAGTATTATATTAATTGGATTTGTAATGATATTTAGTATGTTACCTAATGTTGTATTAAATGTTTTAATAACAATTGGAGGATTTGCAGTACCTATTTTTGTAATAATAATTGCAATGATAGTTGAAATAAAAAGATCAAAAGATATTGAAGAAAAAAATAAAATAAGAAATTTTTGGCTTAAAATATTATTTATTATTAGTCACAATTCTATTTTTAAATAATGAGTATAGAATGGCAGGATTTCAAAATATTAGTATATTTTCAAAAGAACATTTTGAAAACAGTAATATTATACCATTTTCAACTATCATTGAGTATATAAGTAGACTGATATCTCATGAGATTAATATAAATATAGTAATAATTAATTTTGCTACAAATTTATTATTGTTTGCTCCAATGGGATTTTTTATTCCTATTCTATTTAAAGACAAAATAAAGAATATAAAACAATTTGTTATAATGATATTTATAGTGACATTATTGGTAGAAGTATTACAATTTATTACATATAGAGGTTCAACAGATATTGATGATATTATATTAAATATGTTAGGTGCAAGTTTTGTATATTTGTTAATAAAAACAAAGTTTGTCAAAAAAATATTAGAAAAAGTTATTGATATAAAAGAATAATAAAATATGACTAAAATGTTAAACGTGATTAATAAAATTTATAAAAATTAATGCTCATACAAAAATAATGTGGTTGTTAATGTTTTTGTATGAGTAAATGGAGAGAATTATGAAAATTAAAAATTTAAAAGAAGCAAGTGCGATATCTGGTGGAAAAGCATCTGGTTTAGCTTTACTTAATAGAATGGGCGTTCCAGTTCCAGAAGGATTTGTTATTGATGATACATTAAGTTTAGAATTTAATGAAGATAATATAAGACAAATTCAACAATTTTTAAATGAGTTGGACCCAACAAAAAAATTAGCAATTAGATCATCTGCTCGTGCCGAAGATGGTATAGGCAAGTCATTTGCTGGGATATTTGAAACTGAATTAAATGTAAGTAATAATATAAATAGTGTTTTAGATGCTATTCGAAAAGTTAATGCTAGTGCAACAACAGATGTTGTAAAAGCTTATGCTAACAATGAAGAACAAATTATGAATATCGTAATCCAAGAGATGGTTGAGCCAAAAATATCAGGAGTAATGTTTTCAGAAGCTATTGATATTAATGGGGATGATGTTGTATTATTTGAGTGTGTTGAGGGATTAGCAGATAAATTAGTGAGTGGCTCTGCAAATCCAGCTCAGGTTATTGTAAAAATTAAAGATAATAAATTAGATGAATCAAATTTACGAATTGAAGGTAGTCTATTAGATTTAAGTTCATTAAAAAATATCTTTCCTTTTGTTAATAAAATCAAACAACTTAGTGATAAACAATTTGATATAGAATGGTGCATTAATAAAGACGGAAAACCATACTTTGTTCAAGCTAGACCAATTACTTCTACAGTTTTTATTAATAAAAGCACAAAAAATTCTGGTATAATTGCATCAAGAGGTTATGCAGAGGGAGAAACTTATGTTATTGATGAAAACAAATCTGATGAAGAAATAAAATCCGCAATAGATAATTTCCCAGATGGTGCAATTTTAGTTGCTGGTGTAACTGAAACATTATATATGCCAGCAATCAAAAAAGCAAAAGGTATTATAACAGAAGAAGGATCTGCATTATCTCATGCTGCAATTGTTTCAAGGGAATTAGGAATACCATGCATTGCTGGATATAAGAATGCAATTACTTTATTTCAAACAGGTACTAAATTAGTATTGGATGCATCTAATGGAAAAATAATTGCAAATGGTATTGAAGATACTTTAAATACAAAGAAAAGTTTTGAATTTGGTGAATTGTATTGTTTTGATAATGCTCTTAAAGTTGATTTTAGCGATTTTAAAGTGTTTTTTGAATTAACATATGGTGGTTTAATGTTGCATATGGATAGTGAAGATGCTACTCCAGAAAATATGGAAAAAGTAGAAAGATATGCAAGAGGGGTGTTTAATAATTCTCCTGAACAACATTTTGATGATAAATATTTATGGTATTTTGAAATAGAAAGATTTAAAAAATTACCATTTTATAATGAGATGAATCAAAAAATGCTTGAAATCGTTGAAAAGAAAGAGTCAAAAATGTTAGATGAATTTTATAACGATTCTCTTAATATGTTATCAAAACTTGTTAACTATAAATTAAGTAGAGCAAATAATCGTGAAAAATTAATAATTGATGAAATTGGTGCAGCAACAAATCTTATTTTAGATGCTATGTTGCCATTGGGATATGCTTTAAGACAATGCTATTTTGATTCAATTGATTTATGCCAAAAATATAATTTAGGTTTTAATGATTTATTAGAAAATAGTGATTTAAATATAAATGATAGCAAGCTATTGAAAATAAGAAATTTTTTATCTAATGTTGCTAAAAATAGAAATGAAGTTTATGAAAAAATATGCGCTATTGGTGCAACTTCTCCTGAATATTTTGAATTAAGAAATGATAATGTAACAAGAGTTTGTGGCTATAGTGAAAAGTCTAATATTGATATTTTTTATTCTTCATTAACTGATAATGATTTCGAAACTATTCGTTCAATTATGAAACCTTATATTGTGAAAACAATCCTATTAAAATAGAGAAAGAAAAGGAGAATAAAAAGTGAAAACTAAGGTTATATATTTTGTTCATGGAACAACAAATGATAATATTAATGGTAAATGTAGTGGATGGAAGCAAGCAGAATTATCTGACTTAGGAAAAGAAAGGGCAATTAAACTAGGACAAATAAAAAAGAATACACATTTAGATATTATATTTACGTCTGATTTAGTAAGGGCAATAGATTCTGCAAATTTGGCTTTCCCAAGTGTTAAACATATTCAAGATATAAGGCTAAGAGAATGTAACTATGGAGATTTAGATGGAAAAGATAAGTCTTTAGTAATTTATGAAGAACATATTGATAAGCCATTTCCAAATGGAGAATCTTTAAAAGATGTAGAGAAAAGAGTTAAAGATTTCATACAATTTTTAAAGAAAGACTATCAAGGAAAGACAATAGGAATTGTAGCTCATAGAGCACCACAGTTAGCTTTTGAAGTTCTAACCAAAAATATATCATGGGAAGAAGCAAATAAAACTGATTGGAGAAAGACAAAAGCATGGCAACCAGGATGGGAATATATAATAGAATAAATTATATGAGGAGAATTATATATGGTAAAAAGATACAAACAAAGTGAAATTGATGAATTGGCAGATATACTTAAAAATGATGGTGTTATTAGTGTTCCTACTGACACAGTTTATGGTATATGTGCTAGAATAAATTCATTAAAAGCACATGATAAGTTAATATCTATCAAACATCGTCCTATTACAAAGTTACTTCCTATTATGTGTGCAGATGAAGAACAAATAAAAAGTATTGCAATAGTGGACAGAAGATCCGAAAAATTAATTCATGCTTTCATGCCTGGACCTATTACTTTAATTTTGAATAAAAAAACAGGCATTCCATCCTATGTTAATAATGGATGTGAAACCATCGCAGTTAGAATGGCTACTTCAAAAGCATTAGAAAAATTAATTAGTAAAACCGAAAGTCCAATTTTTATGAGTAGTGCGAATCAAAGTGGAGAACCAACTTGTACTAGTTTAGATGAAATAGAGAAGGCATGTCCAAATTTAGATGGAATGATGGAAGGAAATGTGTTATTTGGAAAAGGAAGCACAGTAGTAGATTGTACATTAGAACAAATAAAGATATTGCGCACAGGTCCAATTTCAATTGAGCAAATTAAAGAAGTGATAGGAAATTAAGATGCAATTAATAACCCTACTAGTGCATAATTTAAATTATCAAAAATAAATATATTATTTTATCGGTCTCACATGCTTGGCAAGTATGAGCTTACGATGTACAACTACCTCGACTGTCAAAAATAATATATTAATTTTTTTGTTCGAATAATTATAAAGAATATCAAATTCATATTTATTACATAATTCGACAATAATTTATAGAAATGTTTGGTATAATAATATATATTTTTGTAAATGAGCAAGTGAGTTTGAAATATATAGAATATGAAGGTATTCAAATAATACAATATTGCTCATTGGATAAAAAAGATTAAGTTGTAGAGGAGAAAAATATGATAGAATCAAAAGGTTGGAATTGGAAAATTGTTAAGAATGAAAAAGAAGAAATTTGGAAAAATCCAAGTGTAGAATCATATTATTTATTGAATAGATGGAAATCACAGAATAAAAAATATTTTCTTGATTTAGGTTGTGGATTAGGTAGACATTCAATCTTATTTGGAAAAAATGAATTTATTGTTAGTTGTTTTGACATAAGTCAAGAAGCTATCAATAGAACTAAAGAATGGGCTAAAAAAGAAAATTTAAAGTTTGATTATAAAGTTGGAGATATGCTTAAATTACCTTATAATAATGAACAATTTGATTGTATTTATTGTAGAAATGTAATTTCTCATACAGATACAGAGGGAATGAAGCAAATAATAAAAGAATTATATAGAGTAATGAAATATAATGGAGAATGTTATTTGACATTAGGCTCAAAAGATACATGGGGATTTAAACAAGAAAATTGGCCCTTGATTGATGAAAATACAAGATTAAGAATGGAAGAAGGACCAGAATATAAAGTTCCACATTTTTATGTTCATTATAATCTAGCAAAAGAGTTATTTAGCAATTTTAAAATAATTAATATACATCAAGAAATTGATTATTATGAAAAACAAAATGGCACAACAGAATCATACCATTATCATATTTTAATTAAGAAAATTTAAATAGAAATTAGAATTAGCTGGATTTTTAACATCAATTTTTTATCAAATAATAAATTAGATAAAGAATAGTAAATCAATAAAATATAGGAGGAAAAATGCAATGTGGATTTTATATGCTTTTGGTTCTGCTTTTTTTGCGGGGATAACAGCAATATTAGCAAAGATAGGAATAAAAAATGTTGATTCCAATTTAGCAACAGCTATAAGAACAATAGTAATTTTAATTTTTTCTTGGCTCATGGTTTTTATAGTTGGATCTTTTAATACAATGGTAAACTTAACTACTAAAACACTAGTATTTTTAATATTATCAGGTATATCAACAGGAATGTCTTGGTTATGCTATTTTAAAGCATTGCAATTAGGAAATGTAAATAAAGTAACGCCAATAGACAAATCAAGTACAATTTTAACAATGATACTTGCTATGATTTTTTTAGGAGAAAGTATTACACTTTTTAAAGTAATATCAATTATCTTAATTGGTATTGGTACTTATTTAATGATAGAGAAAAAAGATGATAATAAACAAGAAAAAGATAATAAATGGCTAATATTTGCATTTGCTTCAGCAATTTTTGCAAGTTTAACATCTATTTTAGGGAAAGTGGGAATAGAAGGTGTTGAATCTAATTTAGGAACAGCAATAAGAACGATAGTTGTATTGATTATGGCTTGGTTAGTTGTGTTTGTTACAAAGAAACAAGGAGAAATAAAAAGTGTAGACAAAAAAAGTTGGAAATTTTTATTATTATCTGGATTAACAACAGGATTATCTTGGCTATGTTATTATAAGGCGTTACAAGATGGACAGGCAAGTATAGTTGTTCCAATAGATAAATTAAGTATATTAGTTACAATTGCTTTCTCTTATATAATATTAAAAGAAAGATTAAAGAAAAAATCTATAATGGGATTAATTTTAATCGTAATAGGAACTTTATTGTTATTAATTTAAAAATCTAATTATAATAAAATAAATGATAACTACAACAAAATAGTAGTTATCATTTAAAAATGTTTGGTATAATAATATATATTTTTTATAAGTGAGTTTAAAATATATTAAATATGGAGGCAAGATATATGAAAAATAAAAAAGTTTTAATAATTTTAATAATAGCATTAGTTATAATAGTATTAATTCCTATAGCTGTTATGGCAAATAAAAAAGTATTTAACAGTCCTATCGGAGTAAAAGTTGTTGATTACGAGGAACAAAGAAAGAAAAATGAAGAAAGGGCAGAAAAAGAAAAACAAGAAAGAATAGCAGAATTAATGTCAAATATGAATGTATCTGAAAGCAATTATTCAATAAGTGCTAATAGTGATAATAATGGAGATGATGAATTAATAAATAAATCTAAAGAATCTCAAAAAGAATATAATGAAGAGATGAACAATATATTAGAAATTATGAATAGATATTATGAAGAAAAATGCACAAATATAATAAATCTAATGCAAGAAAATTCAGATAAAATGCCTGGTAATGAGTTATATCAACAACCATATGCTAAAGAATTTTTTGAATTAGTTATAGATGTTATAAAAAATAAAGATATTTCAGAAAATGAAAAAAGTCTTTTAAAAGAATTTCTACAAAGTCAATATACATTATATAAAGATGATAGTGAAATGAAAGCTAAATTTGATGAAGTATTATAGTGCAAAAATAAAGTGGTTGGTAATTGGAATTATAATAATAAGTGTATTATTTATGCTTAAAATTGGAAATAAAGAATATGAACTAGAAGAATTAGATAAAATTAAAATAGATTTATTAAATATTGGATTAAAGGAGATTAAAAAACAAAGATGTCTATTCGTCAATGTTAGTTAATATATTTATAAATAACTTTGGAAATTAAAAATTACAATAAATAGAGTAGGTAATAAATTTGAAATTATCTACTCTTTATTATATAATGCTAACAAAAGATAGTAAGTTATCGCTTGGATTTAATTTTCAATAATATAAAATATTTTTAAATTCATAGGTTTTAAAGAGAAAAGATGGTATAATAATATAAATTGATTTATGGAGGTAATAAATATGTCA
>CALXBW010000011.1 GCA_944386645.1 uncultured Clostridia bacterium
ATTCCTAACATAAATGGAGAATGCGTTGCAATTATAAATTGAACACCTAAATATCTTGCCATTTTATTTATTTCTTCTGCAAGTTTTACTTGATTTTGTGGTGATAATGAAACCTCTGGCTCTTTATTTTTTAATATATTAAATGGATATATATTATTATTGGTTATTCTGCTATCACTTAACTTAAATGTTTTTAGGTATATCATTATTTTCACATCTCCAAGTCTATGCTTACACTATATCACGGATTTACATTCCATATCTAAAACAATCTTAACATTAATTTCAAAATTTTGTACTTTTTCTAGTCCAAATCTACTTTTCTATGAAACATTATTGTATCTTGAAAGCTAGTAAATTCAAGTATTATTGGTAATTCTTTAATTCTAGCACCGCTACACACTCCACATTACTTGTAAAAGGAAACATATCAACTGGTTGAACAGAATTCAAACTATAACTATCACTAATCAACAGCTTAACATCTCTTGCAAAAGTTGCAGGATTACAACTAATATAAACAATCTTTTTAGGTTTAATTTTATTTAATATATTAATAGTATTTTTATCAAGCCCCTTTCTAGGTGGATCTACAAAAACAATATTTGGTTTATCTTTTATTTCATTTAATGTATTATCTAAAATTTTCTCTACATCGCCACAAAAAAACTTTATATTTTCTATATTATTAATCTTTGCATTTTCATTTGCATCTTTTATTGCATCTTCAACTATTTCAATACCATAAACCATCTTAGCATATTTACTAACAAAAATGCCAATTGTTCCAATTCCACAATATAAATCTAAAACAAGATCATTGCTACTTATATTAGCATTTTCAATTGCAATTTCATATAATACTTCTGCTTGTACTGAATTTACTTGATAAAATGATAATGGCGATATTTTAAATTTATAATTACCTAAAATATCATATATATATCCATCGCCAAAAATTATTTTATTTTCTTTTCCAAATATCACATTAGTATTTTTTAAATTATAATTTAAAACAATAGTTTTTACATTTTTATATTTATTAGTAATAAAATCTATAAAATCTTTTTTTATACTAACCTTTTTATTATTTAAAACTAATACAAGCATTGCTTCATTAGAAATATTACCATTTCTTACAACAATGTGCCTTAAATCACCACTTTGATTTTCTTCATTATATGCTTTAATACCATTTTCTAATAAATATCTAAAAGTATCTTGTGCTATTAAATTTGCATTTAAATTTTGAATACCGCAAAAACCATTTTTTATAATCTCATGGCTTTTTCTAGCATATACACCCATAATAGGTTTTCCTGCTTTATCAATTCCAACTGGATATTGTAATTTGTTTCTATAGTTATATGGATTCCCCATACCTATTGTATTGTTTACATGCACTCCATAAATCTTTTCTTTATTTAAACAATTAATAACAATATCTCTTTTTAAATCTAATGTATAATTATAATCCATATGTCTTAAATTACATCCACCACATCTTTTATATGTAGCACAATCCAAATCCTGAACTCTATATTTTGATTTCTTAATAATATCAATAATTTTACCTATAGCATAAGAAGAAGTAACTTTAATAATAAGCACTTTAACAACTTCTCCTTTAATAGCTTTTGGAACAAAAATAGTAAAATTATCTATCTTTCCAATTCCTTCACCATTAAAACCATTATCTTCTATATTTAAAACATATTCTTTATTTTTTTCTACACTCACCACGAAATCCCCTTTATTATCCAAATAAACTCATCTGATTGCTCTCACTCATTCCTTTTAAGCAACCAACATTTCTTAATATTTCTATAACAGATTTACCTGCTTTAGAACGTATTTGTAAATCATTTATAGACATAAATTTGCCGTCTTTTCTTGCTTCTACAATACTTTGAGCTGCTACAGTTCCTAATCCAGCAATACTATTTAGAGGAGGTCTTATTCCTTCATCCTCCATAATAAATTTAGTTGCATCAGATTTATACAAATCAATTGGTAAAAATTTGTATCCCCTTTCATACATTTCTAAAACAATTTCTAAAATAGCATACATATTTTTATCTTTTACAGTTACATTATTCCCTTGTGAATCAATTTCTTTCATTTTGTTTCTAACTCTCTCTTCTCCATTTGTCATAATTTCACTATCAAATTCATCTGCTCTTATAGAAAAGAATGCAGTATAATATGCCTTTGGTATATGTACTTTAAACCATGCAATTCTAAATGCCATAGTTACATATGCTGCTGCATGAGCTTTAGGGAACATATACTTTATTTTTTTACAAGAATTTATATACCAATCAGGAACATTATTCTCTCTCATAACCGCTTCTTGCTCTTCTGTTAACCCTTTTCCTTTACGAACACATTCCATTATCTTAAAAGAAGTTTTAGGAGGTAATCCCATTTTTATTAAATAAATCATTATATCATCCCTAGTACATATTGCTTCATCTAGCTTTATTGTACCTGCTTCAATTAAAGATTGAGCATTATTTAACCACACATCTGTACCATGAGATAACCCAGAAATTCTTATTAATTCCTCAAATGTTTTTGGTCTCGTATCTACTAACATACCTCTAACAAATTTAGTTCCAAATTCAGGCACACCATAACTTCCTACCTCAGAATTAATTTGTTTTGGAGTTACTTCTAAAGCGTCTGTTGAACTAAAAATAGACATAGTAGCTTTATCATCAAGAGGTATTGTTGTAGGCTCTATACCAGTTATATCTTGTAGCATTCTTATAACAGTAGGATCATCATGACCTAGTATATCAAGTTTTAATAAATTTTTATCTATAGAGTGATAGTCAAAATGTGTTGTAATAATATCTGAATTTGGATCATCTGCAGGGTGTTGCACTGGACAAAACTCATAAATTTCTCTATCTTTTGGTACAACTATAATACCTCCTGGATGCTGTCCTGTCGTTCTTTTTACTCCTGTACAGCCAGCTGCAATTCTTGCTACCTCTGCATTACTTACAACTATTTGTCTTTCTTCAAAATATTTTTTTACATAACCAAATGCCGTCTTTTCAGCAATCGTTCCTATTGTTCCAGCTTTAAAAGTCTTTCCTTTACCAAATAAAACTTCTGTGTATTTGTGTGCTTTTGCTTGATATTCTCCAGAAAAGTTTAAATCTATATCTGGCTCTTTATCTCCATCAAAACCTAAGAATGTTTCAAATGGTATATCCATTCCATCTTTCTTTAACATATGACCACATTTAGGGCATTTTTTATCAGGTAAATCAAATCCATTTTTGTAACCATAATCAGTAAAATCAGAATATTTACAATGTGGACATCTATAATGAGCTTGCAAAGAATTTACTTCAGTTATACCAGTCATATTTGCAACAAATGAAGAACCAACTGATCCTCTTGATCCAACCAAATATCCATCTTCATTAGATTTCCAAACAAGTTTTTGTGCTATTATATACATAACGGAAAAACCATTTTTGATTATAGAATTTAATTCTTTATCTAATCTTTGCTTAACTATTTCTGGCAACTCTTCACCATATAATTCTTTTGCCTTTGACATAGCTATATTCTCAATTTCTTTTTCGCATCCCTCAATATGAGGTGGGCATTTATCAGGTGAAATAGGACATACATTTTCACACATATCTGATATTTTATTTGTATTAGTTACAACTACTTCATATGCTTTATCATATCCTAAATATGCAAATTCCTCTAACATTTCATTTGTTGTTCTTAAAAATAAAGGTGCTTGATTATCTGCATCATCATAGCCTTGACCAGCCATTAATATTCTTCTATAAATTTCATCTTGTGGATCCATAAAATGAACATCACATGTTGCTACAACAAGCTTACCTAATTTATCACCTAATTCTACTATCTTTCTATTTATATCTTTCAAATCTTCTTCATTTTTTACAGTTCCATTTCTAATCATAAAATCATTATTTCCTATAGGCTGTATCTCCAAATAATCATAATATCTTGCAATTTCTTCTATTTCCTCATCTGATTTACCAGCTACAATAGCTCTATATAATTCTCCCGCTTCACATGCACTACCAATAATTAAACCATCTGAATATTTTTCATAAAGACTTTTTGGAATTCTTGGTTTTTTATAGAAATAGTTTAAATGTGAAAAAGATATTAATTTATATAAATTTATTAATCCTTTTTGAGTTTGAGTTAATATTATTGCATGATAACTAGGTAAATTTTTTACATTTATTTCTCCTTGGCATTTTTCATCTATCTCGTTTATCTTACTTATGCCTTTTTCTTTCATCATATCTATCATAACATTAAAAACTTTAACTAAAGTGATAACATCATCTAAAGCTCTATGTGCTACTTCAACTTTTATACCTAAATTTTCAGCAATAATTCCTAATTTATATTTTTTATAATCAGGAAATAATTCTTTTGCTAACCTTAATGTGTCAATATATGTATTGTCTAGTTTATATCCAATTTGTTCTGCATTATATCTAATAAAACCTATGTCAAAAGACGCATTATGAGCAACTAATACTGAATCTCCCATAAACTCTATAAATTTAGGTAAAATTTCTTCTATAGTTGGTGCATCCCTAACCATATCATCTGTTATATTAGTAATTTGAACAATTTTATCAGGTATAGGTTTTTCTGGATTAACAAAACTTTCAAAAGTATCTATTATTTCTCCATTTTTTAATTTAACAGCTCCTAATTCTGTTATTTTTTCTGTTTTGAATGAAAGTCCTGTTGTTTCAATATCTAAAACACAATATTCTACATCTAAATCTTGATTTTTTGATAGAAATACACTAGGACTTTTATCTGGAACTAAATAAGCTTCAACACCGTATAATACTTTCATACCCGTTTTTGAAGCGGCTTTATTTGCTTCAGGAAATGCTTGAACAACACCATGATCAGTTAAAGCTATTGATTTCCATCCCCATTTTGCTGCTCTATTTATTAAATCAGTAACTGATGTAACCGCATCCATCTGACTCATTTGAGTATGCATATGCAATTCTACTCTCTTATTTTCAGCATTATCCATTCTCTCTTCTTTTTTTATACCTTCTGTTTCAATAACAGTATTTGCGATAAAGCCAATCTCTTTTGCAAAAGTATCAAAACCTGCAGTTCCTGAAATTTTTACTCCTTTAGCACCTTTTAATCTATCTAATATCTTTTTTGTTTCATCTTGTTTTACAAATATCTTACACGTTATAGAACTTGTTCCATCATATAAATCAAAAAATATAATTGCTTTCTCATTTCTAATATCTCTTGAATCTGTTTTTATAACTTGTCCTTCTAAAGCAATTTTTTTATTATCTATTATAATATCTTTTATTTTTTCAATTTCTTCTTTTATAGTTGCACTTCTACCATATATAAGTGGACTTTTATCATCTTCTACTGTTTCTTGCTTCTTTTCCTTATCTTTTTGTGTATTATCAACCTCAATTTTTTCAGAATTTTTATTATTCTCCTTTTTCTCTTCTTTAGCCATAAATTCCATAGCTTTAATATGCCTTATTGCCTCTTCTTCCATTCTCTTTTCATATTCTTTTTGTTTTTCCATACTCTCAACATTTATATCTTCTATATATTTTACCTTGAAATTCTTTCCATATAAATTTTTAAGCAATCTCTCTAAATCTCTATCAATTTTCCTAGCATACAAAAAATCTGAACCTTTAACCTCTAAAGTAACTATTGCATTATTCTCTTTAATGTCAATTTTACTATTTTTTAATATACCAATTGTCGTAGGATATCTTCTAATAATATAACAAGATATTTTGTCCCATTCATCTGTTATATTATCTATTGAAATACTATTACTATAATTTATATTTGTTATAACATCGTTAACACCAAATCTACTTTTTAAGTATGTTTCAAATTCATACAATTCCTTAGCTGTAATATTTTTATCTGAATCTAAAGATAATTCTAAAACATTTGTTTTTTTGAATAAACTTATTTGTTTTATTCTCATATCTAATATATTACTCTCTTTATCATAATCAGTAAAAACATCTTTTATAACTTTTATTACATCAACAGTTCCAATACTCATTGTTATATCCCTCCATATATCTTATAGAATTCTATCACAATGATTAATTTATTTAAAGATTTTTTATCCATCATTTTTTCTTTTTATATGTTTGATATCTATTAATATCTTATTTATCTAAAATTATATGCAATATTATATTTTAATTTTATTTTTCTAATATATTTAAATTAATACCTTCTCCGTTTTCACTTACTATATCAATTCCGTAATTTACATTCTAATATATTTAAATTAATACTTTTCTTTGCATTGTTACAACACTTAACAAATCCTCATTTACATTCTAATATATTTAAATTAATACTAACAGATTATGATTTTTACGCAAGTAAATATAAATTTACATTCTAATATATTTAAATTAATACTTTTATTATTTATATATATATCTCCATCTTTAATTTCATTTACATTCTAATATATTTAAATTAATACATGAACAAATAGTAATAAGTGCAGAAAGATATGCGTTATTTACATTCTAATATATTTAAATTAATACAGAAATATAGCAATATTTGAAACATTGTTATCGACATTTACATTCTAATATATTTAAATTAATACTATTAATAAATAACTTAGTAAAAAAAGATTTAAAAATATTTACATTCTAATATATTTAAATTAATACTTATTTCAAGCTATATGCCTGACTTAAATGCACCATTTACATTCTAATATATTTAAATTAATACTGTTACTAGTCAAAACCGTATAAAACTAGTATTGTACACATTTACATTCTAATATATTTAAATTAATACCAATTTTCTAGTTTATTTTTATCTAGAATTTCCGCAATATTATTTACATTCTAATATATTTAAATTAATACTTGGTGGATAATATGAAATTTAAAAATATTGGAACATTTACATTCTAATATATTTAAATTAATACAAAATCTGAAGCTTCTGATAATGATGTTGATATAAGATTTACATTCTAATATATTTAAATTAATACTTATTTCAAGCTATATGCCTGACTTAAATGCACCATTTACATTCTAATATATTTAAATTAATACTGTTACTAGTCAAAACCGTATAAAACTAGTATTGTACACATTTACATTCTAATATATTTAAATTAATACCAATTTTCTAGTTTATTTTTATCTAGAATTTCCGCAATATTATTTACATTCTAATATATTTAAATTAATACTTGGTGGATAATATGAAATTTAAAAATATTGGAACATTTACATTCTAATATATTTAAATTAATACACAAAAAAGAAAATTCCTATTGTAATTAATCTTAAAACATTTACATTCTAATATATTTAAATTAATACTGAATATCATAAATGGTTTAAAACAACGGAACATGTATTTACATTCTAATATATTTAAATTAATACTTAAAACATAATTAAGAAAGAGGAATTAAAAATTAATTTACATTCTAATATATTTAAATTAATACTGTTGCTATTGTTAATGGAGAAGAAGCTACTATAAAAAAATTTACATTCTAATATATTTAAATTAATACTTTTGCCCTCTATTCTTATACAGATGCTTCAGCTTTATTTACATTCTAATATATTTAAATTAATACCTAATAATAGCTTTTCTGGTCTTTCAAATTCTGAATAATTTACATTCTAATATATTTAAATTAATACTTATAAAAATAATAAATAAAAACATAAAAAATTAATTTACATTCTAATATATTTAAATTAATACTAATATTTGCACGGTGGAGCTAAAGCAAATGATTATATATTTACATTCTAATATATTTAAATTAATACGGAAGAACTGTAAACCATTGGTGGAGCAAATCACAAATTTACATTCTAATATATTTAAATTAATACTTAAAAAATAAACAATCTGAAATAGATTATTTAAAATTTACATTCTAATATATTTAAATTAATACTTGCTATGTTTTATTACATATTCTTTTATATGTTCCCAATTTACATTCTAATATATTTAAATTAATACATATTGCATTGATTGTGATAACGATGTATTTGATGTATTTACATTCTAATATATTTAAATTAATACGAAAAATGAAACCTGTTGCATTGCATGAAAAAACATTTACATTCTAATATATTTAAATTAATACCCACTGCTACCATTTTATTTCCTAAATTTGAATAATTTACATTCTAATATATTTAAATTAATACTAACAGAACATAAATTATTTAATATAAAACATAGTGAATTTACATTCTAATATATTTAAATTAATACGTGACATCAAGAAATATGACTATTGCTGATGCTTTGTTATTTACATTCTAATATATTTAAATTAATACTTTATAATTTTTTTATAACTTTGTGCTGCTGCATGAATTTACATTCTAATATATTTAAATTAATACTAAAGATATATTACAGTTTGAAAAAAGAGCTGATGAAGTATTTACATTCTAATATATTTAAATTAATACCTATTGCGAGATAAACTCTTATATCATCCGTCGTAAATTTACATTCTAATATATTTAAATTAATACAAATACTATCTTTATCTAATTTTTCAATGTCATACGGATTTACATTCTAATATATTTAAATTAATACTGCAATTAATAAATCAAATACAAACAGTGTTTACGGATTTACATTCTAATATATTTAAATTAATACCCGTAGAAGCTAATATAAGAACAATAAAATATATAAAATTTACATTCTAATATATTTAAATTAATACAATACGATAATAAGTAGCAGTTTCATCACGAAAATAATTTACATTCTAATATATTTAAATTAATACTGAGATATAAGTGAATATATTAGCTAGGTCAGGAAAAATTTACATTCTAATATATTTAAATTAATACGAAATTTCTTTTGCAATAAAAGGATAGGAGTGATTATAATTTACATTCTAATATATTTAAATTAATACTTTAGTTGATTTAACAAAAATAATTCTACCTCTGATATTTACATTCTAATATATTTAAATTAATACAACTGACTTATTATAATATCGAAAGGAGGAAAAAAAATTTACATTCTAATATATTTAAATTAATACACAGAAAAGCATGAAGACGGCGCTTATCATTTTCATCATTTACATTCTAATATATTTAAATTAATACTTTAGTTGATTTAACAAAAATAATTCTGCCATTAATATTTACATTCTAATATATTTAAATTAATACAAGATTCACGTTGATTTGCGGAAGCTTTCGTAAGAGATTTACATTCTAATATATTTAAATTAATACGAAATAGGTCATCAGATGGATATAAGTTATCTGCATTTACATTCTAATATATTTAAATTAATACAGAAAATATAAGATTAAAAAAACAAATTGATTTAAATTTACATTCTAATATATTTAAATTAATACCACAACCAGTTACACCAATAATTCAAGGTCTACAATTTACATTCTAATATATTTAAATTAATACATAACCTTTTTAAATCTTTTAATGCATTTAAATTAAAATTTACATTCTAATATATTTAAATTAATACGCGTAACGGACGCAACAGTAGAATACGAACAACCATATTTACATTCTAATATATTTAAATTAATACACGTTTGCAAAAAATACTCTTATATCCTTAATTAAATTATATATATCTGTCTATGCATATGTAAAATTAATATATTTTTATAAAAATATATTAATTTTATTATTTAACAATTATTTAATAAATTTTATAACCTTCAAAAGCGTTAGAAAAAACAACATACATCATTTTAATCTTAATTCAATTCCATGAAAAATATTATCTGTCATACTCCTATGTTTTTTCACTTATTTAATATCGACAGCTCACAAAAAATTATCAGTTTTATCATCTTCAACTTTTCCAAAGAAAATTTTTTCCATCCATCTTTGATTTCTACTTTTAAATACAATTATACTATCTTTATCTCTTCTAATATATTTATTTAATTCTGATTTTAATTTTATTAATTGTGATTCTAATAATTCTCCTTCAAAAACAGAATTTTGGATATGTATTAAATATTTCTTACATGTTTTAAATACATTTCTTAAAACTTTTTGTCCTTCTTTTTCTTCTAAATTTATATCATATACTAATATTATATACATAAATTACCACCACATTTTAAATCCTTCATATTTTGATTCTTCTCCTATTAAATATTTAATTAGTTTATATATCTCTAGTCTCATTAAATATTCATAAGTTACTTCTCTTCCTAAAGTTTTATGTTTTATTTTTGTTTGCAATCTTTTATCTATTTGCTTAGTTATTTCTTTTCTTGCTTTTTCTTTAATATACAAAAAATTTAAATTTTTTTCAAAATCCTTTTCTGTAATTTGATTTTTATTTAACATTGAAAATATGAGTCTATCACCTATTATTGGCTTAAAAATTTCTGCAATATCTAAACAAAGCGAAAATCTACGTTCAGAAGGCTCATGTAAATAACTTATTGTTGGATTTAATTGAGTTTTATATATCTCACTTAATACCCTAGTATATATTATAGTATTAACATATGAAATTAGTGAATTTATAGCATTATCCGGTGGATTTTTTACTCTCTTTTCAAATTTAATATCTTGATTAATAATACTATTCCAACTACTGTAATAAACTTTCCTAATATTCCCTTCTATACCCATTAATTCTTTTACATCTTTACATTGATCTATTTGTCTTCTGAAATATTCTATCTCCTTAATATAATCTTCCAAATTTTTATTTCTATTTTTGTAATATATCAAGTTTCTATGAATATTGTAAGATGCAGAATCTATAAAAGCTTTTGCTATTTTTAACCTTTTTTTCATATCATTATAATTTTCTACTTGCTTTATTAATAATTTACCTGAAACTAAAGATTCTTTAGGGTAATATGTTCCTGTATAAAATCCATAATAATTAAAGAAATATATATTAATACCATACTGTGATAAAAAATTTAATAACACTGTATTAAAATCAAATTGAGTCATGACATATATATTATCAACTCTCTCAACTGGTATAACCTTCTTTGTTCCATCATTATATGTTATTTCTAATGTATTATCCTTTCTCTGTAATCTACCGCTTCTATATAAATAATATGATTGTTTCATAAATCCTCCTATACATAACACAAATCATAATAAGAACATTTTTTGCATATTTTAGAGTTAATTTTTTTTGGTATGCTTTCTTCATTTATTAATTTTTCTATATCTTGTATTACATCATCTAATACTTTTCTATCACTGTCAGATAAGATAATCTCTTTTGTTTCCCTTAATAAAGGATAATCTATCTTAGCTTTTATATTTTTTACTTCTTTTTTTTCTAAATAATACATATAATATTTAATCTGCCATATTCCGGCTTCTTCTATTGACTTAGTTTTCTTTACCTCGTGTAAAACAGCACCATTTTTTATAAAATCAATATTTATTGTATTATCTATCAATATTTCTTTTTTCTCTTTTTTATATGAATCTTCATCTAATATTTTCCCAATTGCAACTAACTCACTATTTTGTTCCATATTAATTTGATTTATAAAATACCATAATTTCTTTTTACATATAAAATAATAATAAATCATTATACCTGTTATATTCACATTTATTACTCCCTTTATAAGAACTTTTCATCTAAATCGTATTCATCATCTTTTTCTAATATTAGCCCTACTTCATCATTATATTTTAAATTCACAATTAAAGCATTTTGATAATATGGGTTATTAATTAAACTGTCTTTTATTTTATATCTCTGACCACTACTTATAGAAATTGTTAATTTATCTATTTTTCTTTTAAGATTATTTTTTCTTTTATAATCATTCTTCTCTTTATCATATTCTTTAAACAATTCTAGATTTTCTTCATATATATTTTTAGGTATTACACTAATATTATCTATATTCCTCAATAATTTCTGAGCTACACTTTTTGTAGTATTATAATCTAATATATTATTTAGAACCTTCATTCCATTTTTAAAATTATTTAAAAATTTAGTTCCACTTAACATATCTTCTGAATATAACTTATCAACTAATTCTATTTTTGTATTTTCCTCTAAAAATTCATTATCATAATTAGCTAGCAACTCAATACTCTTTTTATTTATTTCTTCATCATATATACTTTTAATTCCACTAGAATTCTTTATATAAATATGGATATTTTCTTCATTCTTTTCATATATCCTACTTCTATAACACCTTCCCAATCGTTGAAACAAACTATCTAAAGTTGACATCTCTGTATATAAATAATCAAAATCTATATCTAGTGAAGCTTCAACAATCTGAGTTGTTATCCATATTCCATATTTATTCTTAGCATTTGAAAAACTTTTTATATCTTGTTCTTTTTTATTTCTATCTTTATAAATAAATCTAGAATGTAACAAATTAATATTATCTACATGTTTTTCTTTTAATTTCATATATAACTCAATTGCTTTATTAACTGTATTTACAATTATCAATACTTTACTCTTAGAAGCCTTTTTTGAAATTTCATCTATGTCATCTATTATTTCCTTATTTTCTAATTTTATCTTATGCCTTATTATTGGTTTTATAAACTGGTTAAATTCATAGTTTATACCTAGTTTTGTTAATTCTTCCTTATATATTCTTGGTAATGTAGCTGTCATTATCATAAATTTTCCACCCAATTTATTTATCATCTCTAAACCTTTTATAATTACAGCTACAATCTCTGGTGAATATGCCTGAATCTCATCTATAATTATTTTTGAATAACTTAATGTAGCATATATTTTTTCATATCCCTTATATTTAAACACAAATGGAAAAATTTGATCTATAGTACAAGTCGTAACTTTTTCATATAAATTTTTAGATTGATTATATACTTCTTCTTGATTTTCAAATTCATTTTTTTCTTCCAAGTATTCTAACGCTGTTGAATGTAACAAACCCACATGTTTATATCCAATAGTATCGTCAATTCTTTCGTATATTGCATTTATACTAGTTCTTATAGGTAATGTAAAGAAAGTTTTATATCCATTACTCCAAAATAATGCCGATTCTGTTTTTCCCATACCAGTTGAACCTATAACTAGTAAATTTTTATTATTATTTTCTCTGCAAAACTTTTGCAAATCATTTAAATCATAATTTTTACTCAACATAAATTTATCTGTATAATCACTTATATTTTCCTTTGTATTGTCTTCTACTTGTATGTTAGCAGAACTAGAATGATCTAATCTATGTAATAAACCTTTTAATAAACAATATTCACTATATAATTTATCTCCTTCTTTTATTCTATTTATATCTTGCACATACTTGATATAAAAATAACTTAAATTTTCATCTATTTCATATCCAAATTCTTTTTTTATTTCTTCTATTTGTGGTTTTAAATCATTCTCGATTATTTCTTTTAAATATGTACTATTAATACTTTTTCCTTCTCTTTCATGATGGTAATATATAGCTTGATATACCAATTTTTTCTCATCTTTTGTTAATTCATATTTATTTACTGGTACAAAAACAGGTGATATTTGCTCATGTTTTATGTTTTCATAGCTGAATTCCG
This sequence comes from uncultured Clostridia bacterium, assembly GCA_944386645.1. Classification (GTDB taxonomy): domain Bacteria; phylum Bacillota; class Clostridia; order TANB77; family CAG-508; genus CAMCHB01. The sequence continues at coordinate 13,660 of CALXBW010000011.1, forward strand.
TATTTATTTCTTGCTCTCCTATATCTGTCCTTATCATATTTTGAAATGGAGTATAAACTTTTCCAATATCATGGTATTTACATATTATCTCCAGCAACTTCCAAAATCTTGTTTTGTCAATATTTACATCTTCTACTATTTGATCTCCATATGTATTTTTTAACAACTTTAAATTTTCTAATAATTTATCTGTATGTTCTTTTATTGATTCTATTGGTTTTGATTTTGCATAATACATATACTTATCTCCTTTAATTCATAATAAATCACACTTCATGTAAATTTATATAAATAAAACTTTTCATGAAGTGCAAAATTACTGACATTTAAAAATGCTATTTATTTTTCTAAATTATAAAAAAACATAAAATCTCCCTCTTCATCTTTTTCTATTTCCATATCTGTTATTATATTGTTTGTATGTCTTTCTATATATTTGACATCTACCTTTTCCCATTTTCTTAATTGGTTTTCTATAACATATTTTGCATTTAATCTATAATTTATACCTGTTAAATCTTCTTGCTCACATATATATTTAGGTACATATGCATTATAATTAACTATTTCTCCATTTGAGCTAGATATATTCTCTACATATTTAATTTCTTCTATTCTAACTAAATCTTCATTTCTTCCTAGAGTAATTGTTTCATTTCCATTTATTGTATTATTATATATATTATCTATGATATTATCTTCTGCCTTCACGTGTATAACCAAACTTATATTTAAGAGTTGATGTACATTCCTTGGCATTGATGTTACCTTTCCTTTTTCTTTAAACATTCTTAAAGTTTGGTAATTACTGAAAATACTTTCATAATTTCCTTGTATTGATATATTCATAGGAAAATATTCTCCAGATTTTGCACCTAATATTTTATGAAACATTCCGTATAACAGTTGAATATGGAGGTAATGGATAAGTTTCAGCAACTTTAAATGCAAATGGCTTTTTATAACATGCTGTTTCTTGAAATAATTTCAATTTTAGAATTTTCATTCTTAATCCTTTCTAAGGTTGTATACCTTTTTAATTATAATATTTATCAACTTCATTTTCTAAATTCTCAAAAAATTCTTGTATACTTGTTACTTTAAATTTTTCTTCAATTTCATTTTCATTACTAAAAATATTTTTAACTATACCAACATTTGTATCTTCTTCAATACTATTTTCTCCTAATTTTAAACTCATAGTATCTTTTAACATATCTGTATCTATACTAAATTGTCCATCTTTTCCATTTAATTTTACTCTACCTAAAAAGAATGGTGAATTTAATTTATATACTCCTCCAATAATAAAAACTGGACTTAAATTTTCTTCTCTTCCTCTTATTTCTCTATTTAAAACTTTTATTATTTCAAGTAATTCTTTTATTCTTTTTGCTCTAATAGAATTATCTAACTCTATATTTCCATCTACACCTATTTTTTCTAAATCTATGGTAATTGTATATGTATAAAAACTTAAATGTTGCTCAATATTTGCTAAATTTGGGAATTCATTAATTCTATCTGCAAATCCTTTATTATTCAAAAACTCAATATCATTTTTATATTCTTCTAATGATATTGCATTACTTAATCTGACGGCTGCACTTCTAATATCTGATCCTCCATTTTCCTTATCTGTTTTTTTCGCAGTTTTCATATATCCAAAAAGATCCATTTCTTGAGAATCTTCTATTGTAAGACCTTCTTTAAATTGTACTGTTCCTTTTGACTTATCTACTACTTCTAAATTCCATCCGAACATCTTATTTCCTAATCTTGCAATATCATATCTTAAAGCTTGTCTTGAAGCAAATGTATATATACTACCATCTCCTCTTGATAATTTTTTTAATTCTGATATATTTCCTATTCCTTCACCATAATTTAAGCTTTGTGCTTTAAATATCATTGTTATTGATAATCCTTTTTTTACTTCATTCATAATATTTACCTCCTAAATTAATCTTTTTTTTCAAATTTATCTGATATTAAACCAGATACAAAACTATGTCCTATTGACTCAAAATCTAAATCTGTATCTTGCAATACTTCTAAAAAAATTGGTGATACATCTTTTCCCATAGACATATGAATTCTTATTACTATATCCATAAAATCTTTTTTGTTTCCCGCTTTTATGCTGTTTAGCATTCTATATATATACCCATCTATTTTATTTGTTTCTTTTTTCGCTTTTAACTCTTCATGAATAGATATACCTAAGTTATATAAAACATATAATTTATCATTGTTTTTCTTAATATTTTCCTTCATGTTTATATTCTCCTTTTTTAATAAATTTAAATCTAATCGTGTTTTAGTTGCCAAAAAACAATTAAAACCATTTCTAAATTCTTTATTTAATTCTTCTCTAAGTCTATTATTTATAACATATTTTATATCTTTGTTTTTTATAATATAATCCATAATTTGGATTTTATATCTATAATCCTTTATTAAAACCAATGAATTTTTTGCATACTCTGTAAAAAACTCTGCAATATATCTTTTTATATTAAAATATTCAATTCTACTAAATGACAAATATTCTGTTTCAAATTCAACAACAAATATATTTTGTAATTGCCAATTACTTAGATTTTTTTCTTGTTCTACTATATTCAAAATTAAATCTGCATATGGATTACTTGTAGTTCTATCATTTTTTGAAGATTGAGTTAAATAATCATTTGTTTTTCTTAATTCTTCTATACTTACATCATAATTTACAAAACTATTTATTTCTTTATCATTGTATGAAATTTGTCCGTTTTTATTTTCTTGTATTGTTTTAGATATGATTGATACTCCAGCTGGTATACAAAATAAAATTAACTTACATACATCACATATAGGAAAACTAACATTTTGATTCCAAAAGAAGTTTTTAGCATCATTACTACTTAATGCAAGTGGAACAAATTTTCCCTCAGAATAATCACTTGTTATAGATTTTTCATTTTCACACATATAGCAATATGAGAAAACCTCTTTTTCTATATATTCTTTTAAACTATTTAAATCTTTTTCTTTTTTTATATATTTTTTTTGAATATCTCCATATATTTTTAACATTTGTTTTGACATTAATTTATCATTTAATTTTTCTTCTATTTTATTTTTAATATCTTCTAAAGCATATTTATCTTGTATAATTTCATTTAAAAAATTTATTTCTACTATATTGCATATATAATCCCTATACATTAACTCTTCTTGTTCTTCATATGTTCTTGTATTATTTACCACATTTAAGAAGCTCATTTGTCCAAAATAGTTATTACTTAAAATACTTTTAAATAAATTAGCTGTTAATCTTTTATTTATAATATCTTTTTTTATATTGCTACTAAATACATCTTTTATATTATTTAACTTTCCTATATCTTCTTTTTCTTTAACACTATCAATTTTATTATATTCTTCTAACATCTCCTCATATATTTCTACATTATACTTTTTAATTTTGTCTAATTGACTTTTCATTGTATTCTTTATATATTTTTTCTCTGCCTTTATTTTATCTTTAATTTCTTTCTGTTCTTGCTTATTATCTGTTTCTATATTTAAGTATTTTTCTAAATTTTCAAATGATTTAGCCAATCTATTTACTACTCTTTCTCCCACATTATATTTATCAAAAAAATACTTAAAATAATACTTATGAAAATTTTTCAATTTTTCTGTATCAAAACTTATATAGTTTTCATTTATTTCTGCAAATTTATCTTTATTATCTTCTAATATTCTTAAAAAGCCAATAATTCCGCAATTTAAAAACCAATCATTTAAATATACTTTTGTTTTCATATATCCACCTCCTTATTTATAAGATTTGAAACATTCCAAAACCACAACTATGTTTGCTTCCCATTCCAGCTTCGTATAAATATTTTAGTAAGTTTATATCTCCAGATATTTTAAATATTCCGCCTGATGTCTCTATACTCTTTTCATAAAATTTAACTATTACTTTTTTAGCCGATACAGCTTCTATATTAAAATTATCTACTATTTTTTCTGGGAAATCAGTTATTTTTAATTGTTCTTTTATATTCATTTTTAATGTATCTAAAAACTCTTTATTTTCATATGAATAATAATAATCTTTATTATTCTCTCTTTTTCTAACAACTAATGTAGACATAAACTTTATAACCAACTCTTCTTTTTTTATTTCTTTTTCGAAAATCATACTTATATTTCTCAATATCCAAGAATTTTTGTTTAAAGAGAACTTTTTATTTTTCTGATGATTAAATGCATTATATAAAATAATTGATGTCTCATAATCTGCAACAGATAAATTAAGCTCAACTCTCTTATTTCTTACAACGATTTCATCATTTTTAAATTCTGGATTTCTAAAAAACATTGCAAATGTATATGGTTTTATTATATTGTCTTTTTGATTATAAAATTTTTTATAATATTCCTCATCATATTCAGATAAAGCTAATTTAATAAAACTAATTACATTTTTGCGATATTGAATTGGTAAATTTTCATTTTCTAAGTCTAAATATAATTTTAACCTCATATCTTCACCCCTTTATTCTATTTCCCCCTTCACACGTACTATATCAAAAAAAATATACATATCCTGTCGAAACTTGTCGATAAAAATAAATTTTTTTACTTTTTTCTTGTTTATGTTATATAAAGATTGATCAACACAAAAAATTACCTTTCAGTTTTTCTGTACAATATATTTTTTATATGAAAGTAATTTCAATTTCTATCATGAAAAAAATGAATGATGTGCTTTTCGCACATCATTACATTTTTTATTGTATAAGCAAAATCGACTTTTTTTATCCACTATAGTGGAAATAAAAAACTTATAGCCCATATTATTAAAAGCTATAAGTTAACATAATTTTTTTATAAACTCTAACTAATTTACTTGTCTTAGTTATCGCTACCAGAGTACAGCGCTACACATAAAAGCCTACCCTAAAACCGTAGGTCGTAGCTCGTATTGCTCTCATAGTAGTTGTAACGATAAGCTGCTGGATAGATGCCACCATCGAGGTAGCAATTACCTCCTCTAGACGCACGACGAGTATCTGTAGAAAACTTCTCTTGTGTCCACTCACTTGCATTTCCAGCTATATCATATATATTATTTACCTTCCAATATTCATTTGTTCCTCCTGGTTGTTCTGAACCTGAATTAGTTTCTGCTCCTCCTGTTGAATTTCCATAATTTCCCCAACTTCTACTATCTTTTTGTACATCATCTTCTGTTATTGTTTTAGTTTCACCTGTTGTTTTTGATCCAATTATTGCCTGACTATCTAATGCCCACTGCAACACACTATCCCACTCTACTCCATATACTAAATGACTATTTATACTTTCATTCATATTACTTGATGCTGTTATTGATGTAGTTTGTGATACATTTACCCATGGATTCTGTCCTCTCTTACTCTGCGCTGTTACACTATCTTTTTTACTCGCCTCATACCTACTTATATAAAATCCTTTATTTATACTTACACTACTTACCATATTTGTATACTCTGATGATGCTGTTTCTTCCCAATATTTATTTGTTGATGATGCATCTGCTATTGGATGTGTTCCATTTTGCCAACTACTACCATTCCAATATGGTCCATTCCATGCAACTCTTTTAAACTTACTACTATCTGTCATTGGAACCCACACATACTCATTAAAATCTGGCACTGTTCCAGATGTTTGCCCATTATCATATGTTATTTTATTATCTACTACAACTATACCTTTATTAATCTGCTCTTTTGTTATACTATTCCAATCTTCTATTGGCATTATTTCCTTAACAGATCCATTTTCTCCTGGTAATGAATCTGTTCTATCAGTTTGTAATATCACTGGGGCAAATCCCTTTGGTATTACTATTTGCACATTTGGATCATCTGTTGTTATAGTTGTATCTTCTTTTGCTAAACCGTCTTCATCTACTTTTGGTAAAGTCTCTTCCTCCACTATTAATACTACTCGACTTGTACATATATAATAATCCAAACCACTTACATCATTCATAGAAAATATTCCAACTTGTTTATTTAATGAACTCTCTCCACCTCTAAGCAAAAATGGCTCATATGGGTAGTCATCTCCATCTATTACTTTTCTATTCCAACCTGTATTTATTCCTATTTCGCTAGATATCTCCCATATTGCATCACCATATATATTATTTAATTTTGTGTAACTTCTGCTTATATCTGTTTCTATCTGTGTGTTTTGACCTATTGGATATGCTATTACATATTTATTACTATTTTTTATATTTGCTAATTCTCCACCATAATAAATTATATACTCATGCCCTGTTGGTATCACACTAGCTGTATATTCCCAAGCTCCACCACTCATATCATATACACCATATATATTTCCAGTTGTACTTGCTAAAACCCCTTTTTCTGTATCATATGCATTTGTTATTCCAGTAGTTGCTGATGCATCAACAGTATTTCCAGCATTTCCTGTTATGTAACTGCTACTATTATTTATTGTTACTTCTTGCTTATTTCTTCCATATTTACTATATGTTAAATAAGCTACTGCTCCCCATTCACTATTTTTAATCATATGGCTATTTGCCCTTTTGTTATAATTTAAACTATTAGCATATATATTTCCTATATCAATATATCTCCAACTACTTACTCCTGGCTTACTTACTGCTTTTATACTATTATTTGTTAATACATTTCCTATAGTTCCACTACTTGTTTCTGTATGTGTTCCATTTGTTTCCATACTTGTCTCAAATTTTGCCATCCATATTCCTTCTATTTTCTTATCCCATTCTCCATTTGCATATCCATTCTTTGTTCCATCTTCAAATGCTGGATGTATTAACCATTTATCATTTCCTGATGTCTGTGAATATGTTATATTACTCTCATCTGTTGTTAATGTTGTTGTTCCTTTTAAGAATTTTACTTCTATATCTCCTGCTGTACTACTATGAAATCCATTTTTTATATTATATGCATATCTTGGTATCCATACAAACATACTTCCATATGATGTTATATATCCATTTGAATCTATTTGTATTCCATCATTCATCATTATATTTGCCCATTTATTTTCTCCATAATCATACCATTTTCCTTCTTCTATATTTGCCTTTTTCCATTGTTTTTTACCCTCATCATATACTACTGCTGTCATATCTTCTGTTAATTTTGGAGCATTTTCCAATACCACATTTACTCTCTTTACTGTCTCATTTCCCGCTTTATCTACTACCTTTACTACATATTCTCCTGTTTTTTCTATACTTATTTCTTCTTCTGTTTCTCTCCAATAATCTACTACTACATTTCCACTATTTTCTCCTGTTATCAATGCATAATATATTTTTCCCTCTCCTATATTTTCTTTATATACTATATCTTCTACATCTATATATGAGTATAATCCATAATTCCTCTTTGATAAATTAAATTCTGGTGCTTCTCCTGTTTTATTTTCAAAATCTATATTATACTCACCATTTGGTAAATGATACTGATTATAATAGATTACTCCATCATACTCTATTCCTTCTAAATTATATATTTCTCTTGTATTAAAATTTACTATTATTTCTTCATTTAAATCTTGTAATCCCAAATCTTGGTCTAAATCTGTTTTTGATAAATACCTATAATCTGATATATTTCCCCCAGGAATTATATTACTTATTTTATTTTTTATACTTCCATTTACACTATCTGCTGATACTCCATAATCTTCTATTTTTTTATTTTCTGCCTTTATATCTGTATATGCCACATTAACTCTACTTTGTATCATATTCATTCTTGCTACAAATTGAGTTAATTTTGCCTCTTTATATGCTCCCATTCCTGAATTCACAATTACTCCAGCTAAAATAGTAATAATTAATATCATTATAATTAATGCTATAAGAGTTATTCCTTTATCAGATTTCATATTATCCTCCGTTTCTTAAATCAATACATTATCAAAAATAAATTGTTCTTGCATTCTCTTTAGTGATTGTTTTATGCTTTTTGCCCTTACTTCACCTATTCCATCAACTTTATCTAATTCATTAATATCTGCAAGTAAAATATGTTGAAAAGATTTAAAATACTTCACTAGATTTTCAACTATATTACTAGGAAGTTTAGGAACTTTATTAAGTATTCTATACCCTTTAGGATATACTGCTATTTCTTCATAATTTTCAAAAACATCATAACCTAAATTTCTAGCAATTAGATTGCTATCTATTAAGCCTACTTTATTTTTACTCCTTATTTCTTTTAATACATCTGTAGAATTTATATCTTTATTATTAGCTATATAATCTTTTATTATTAAAGTTTCTTCTTCTTCTAATCCTCCTATAAGTTCATCAAGTTGCATTTTTACGAGTCTACCGTCTTCCCCAAGCTCATATATTCTTCTTTTTACTTCATCTACAACTTGCATAACCATTTCTGCTCTTTGTATACAATTAATTACATTATCTAATGTAACAATATCATTAAATTCATATTCATTTAGTATATTTAATTTATCATCAAATACTTTTTTATATTTTTCCAATATTTGTAATGCTTGATTTGCTTTTGTTATTATTTTTGATGTGTCTTCTATTGTATATCTAAAATTCTCTTTAAAAACAGTAATTATATTTCTTCTTTGTGATATACTAATTACCAATTTTCCCGTTTGTTTAGCTGTTCTTTCTGCTGTTCTATGTCTTGTTCCAGTTTCTTTTGTAGGTATACTTGGTGATGGTATAATTTGTGCATTTGCTTTTAATATTCTCTTTAAGTCTTCACTTAATACTATTGCTCCATCCATTTTTGCAAGTTCATATAATCTTGCTGGAGTATATTCTTCATTTATATTAAAACCACCATCAACCAATTCTAGTACTTCTTTTGAATCTCCTATTATAATTAGTGCACCTGTTTTTGCCTTCAAAATATTTTCAAGACCTTCTCTTAAAGGAGTTCCTGGTGCAATTAATTTTAATATTTCTGTCTGTGAACTATCTTTTTTTAAGTTATCATCCAAAAGTTACCACTCCTTTATTTTAAGCCAATATATTTCATTGCTTCTACAATATTTTTCACACCTATTATATCTAATTTAAACTTCTCTTTCAATAGTTTCTTGTTATTTTCTGGAATGATACATGTTTTAAATCCTAATTTTTCAGCTTCTTTGAGTCTCTTTTCTATTAAATTGACAGCTCTTACTTCACCTGTTAATCCAACTTCTCCTATTGCAACTAATTCTGGACTTATACTAATATTTTTAAAGCTAGAAGCTACAGATAATACAACACCTAAATCTGTTGCTGGCTCATTTATTCTAATACCTCCAACTATATTCAAATATACATCTTGATTTCCTAACATTAACCCTGCCTTTTTTTCCAAAACAGCAATTAATAAAGTTAACCTATTATAATCAATTCCATTTGCTGTTCTTCTAGGTAATCCGAATACACTTGGAGTTACTAATGCTTGTAGTTCTACCAAAATACATCTAGAACCTTCTATACTTGCTACAATTATTGAACCTGAAGGATTACCATCTCTTTCTGATATTAAAATTTGAGATGGGTTTTCTATTTCCATCATTCCACTATCTTGCATTTGAAACATTCCAATTTCATTTGTCGATCCAAATCTATTTTTTACTCCCCTTAATATTCTGTATGAAAAATACCTTTCACCTTCTAAATATAACACTGTGTCTACCATATGTTCTAAAACTCTAGGTCCAGCTATGTTACCATCTTTTGTAACATGCCCAATAATTATAGTTGTTATTCCATTTTGCTTGCACATTCTCATAATTTGTGATGTTATCTCCCTAACCTGGCTAACACTCCCTGGAGCTGAAGATATTTCATCTGAATACATTGTTTGAATAGAATCTATAATTACAAGTTTTGGATTTATTCCTTCTATTTCATTTTTTATTAACTCTATATCAGTTTGTGATAAGAAAAGTAGACTATCATTTTTAATATTTAATCTATCAGCCCTTAATTTTACTTGTTCTGCTGATTCCTCACCAGATATATATAAAACACATCCATCTAATTTAATGCTATCACATATTTGTAAAATTAAAGTAGATTTTCCAATTCCAGGCTCACCTCCTAATAAGATAAGTGAGCCTTCTACCATTCCACCACCTAATACTCTATCTAATTCTTTTATACCAGTAGAAAATCTAGTAGTTGTCTTTTTTTCTACTTCATTTAATTTAGTTGCTTTTGCAATTTTTTTATTTTCATTTAATTTAGTTGTTTTTGTAATTTTTTCTTCGTAAAATGAATTCCATTCATTACATCCAGGACATTTTCCTAGCCATTTTGCAGATTCATATCCGCAATTACTACAAACAAAAACATTTTTTGTTTTTGCCATTATACTCCTCCATTATATTTTTCATTACTATATAATCTTTTTAATGTTACAATAAACATTGCATGAGACCATGCTAGCCCTATAACCCATGCAGGTTTCATATTTGAATTATTAACTTGTTCTGGCAAAAATCCATGTTCTGTAGATGCAATTACAGAAAATTTAAAATATTCTTCTGCTTTTTTCTTTTCTCCTAAATCTAAATAGTAATTTGCAAGCCACAAATTTGCAATCACCCATGGATTTCCTCCCTTGTATCTATCTCCCTCATATCTTAAATATCCTCCTGTATATGTCCTTAATGTTAAATGCATCTTTTCTATAGTATTTACAATTTTTTTCTCTTTAGGACTAAATAATTTGAAAGGATATACAAGTCCAACTAAGCTAATATCTATTTTCCCATCTTTATTTCTTATAAAACTTTTTTTATTATCATCATAAAAATTTTTAATTATATATTCTTTTATATTTAATAAATAATTTTCAAGTTTAGCTATTCTTTCTTTATCTTGTTCTAATTTTAATCTGTTGTCTTTAAACTCTTCTTCTAATATATTGTAGATTTTAATCATACTTTGAAATGCAGCAAATATACTAGCTAAAGAATATGCATGTATACCTTCATTTTCTTCCCACAAATCATAACTTAATGTTTCTTTTACATTTCCCGCAAATATATTTTCAATATATTTCTCTAAACATTTTATAGCCTTTTCACACATTTTTAAATTATCTTTTAAAAACTTTTTATCTTTAGTATTACAATAGTGCTCATATATACCATGTACTACACTTGCTGTTTCATCTATTTGATACCCCCAACTTGGTGCTAGTTTTCCATCTGTATAAAATCTTTGTTCCCACATTCCATTTGGACTTTGAGTATTTTTACAAAAGTTTTTATAGAATTTTTCTGTTTCTTTTTTCATTCCTAAAATATCAAATGCTTTACATATATATACTCCATCTCTTGGCCAACAATATGAATATCTTCCACAATATTTAAAACCTTCATCTACTTCTAAGCCTGCTGATATTCCACCTGTTTCGTAATTATATAATAATGGAAATAATAATATTGACCTTTTATATATTGTATCTATTCTTTTTAAATAATCACTTTGTTCACCATCTATTATCATTGTACTGTGATCTTTTAAAAACTTTCTCCAATACTTCTTTGTACTTTCATATTCACTTTTTAAATCTAATTTTTTTATATGATTTATTTTATCTACTATATTTTCAGACTTATTATTATTTACAAACATTAATATATTAATATCTTTTTCTTCTCCTGGTTTTAATACATTTATATCATAACTTACACTAGAATCATCAGACATTCCTATATAATCTTTACCTCCAATAATTCCACTCATAATATTAGCAGAAGTATCATTTATTTGAAAACTTAAAACATTAATATCTGACATAATACCAAATGTTGAATCATGGGTATATTGCATTAATATATTATCTTTAAATATGCCACTCACTTTGTTATTGGCATTTGTTAATAATTTTGAATGAACTAAGAAATTAATATTTAAATCTATAGTATTATTGTTTTTTATTTTATATTTCTTAACTAATACATTTTGTTTTACTGGAACAAAATCGGTTTGTTTTATTTCTAATTTAAAATAGCTATTATAAATATATGTATTTAAAATATTAGTATTTTCTACATACTCTTGAGTATAAATGTTATTTATATCTGAATGTAAATATATAATTCCTGAATCATTTACTTTTATTCCTATATTCATAAAATCTATATATTGTTTAAAATCTACTTGTGGATAATATAATCTTAATAATTCACCTGATTTGCTAAAACTTGCTATTAAATTTCTATTTCCTATTATTGCATCATTAAAAATCTTTTCTTTCATTTGTATTTCTCCTTTTTATTTATTTTCAATTATATCAACTATTTTTCTTTCTAAGTCTTTTACTTTATCGTTTAGTTTTAATAAATCATCATCATTTGCATCTTCTGTAAGCATAGTATCTTTAACAATTAATTCCATATCATCTATTTCTTCTTTTAATGTTTCTATTCTACCAATTATAGATAAACGTAAATATTTATATTTATCTGGAATTTCTTTTTTCTCTATTAATTCCAATTTATCATTTAATTCATAAACATCACCAAAGTCTGGTATTGTTACAGGTATATTAGTATTTTCTAATAATTTTTCTTTTAAAACAACTTGTCCTTCTTTTTCTCCATGAACCAAAAAAATATGTCTTGGTTTATTTATAAATGAATAGACATAATTTAAAAGCCATTCCTGATCTGCATGTCCTGAATATCCTTCTATATATTCAATTCTAGCATTTACTGCAATTTCTTCTCCAAAAATTTTTACCTTTTTTGCACCATCTACTATTGAACGTCCTAATGTACCCTGAGCTTGATATCCTACGAATACTATTGTATTTTTTGGATCCCATAAATTATGTTTTAAATGATGTTTTATTCTTCCTACTTCACACATTCCACTAGCAGATAAGATTATGCATGGCTCATCTAACTCATTTAATGCCTTGGATTCATCTGCTGTTCTTGTAAAATTCAAATCAGGAAATTCAAATGGATTATCACCATTTTCAATTTCTTTTTTTACATTATCATTAAACACATCCATGTTCTTCTTAAATACTTCTGTTGCAGATATAGCAAGTGGGCTATCTACAAAAACTTTCGCCTGCATAAACGTTTTATATTTTTCAGTAAATTCTTTATTTTCTTTATTTTGTTCCTTTGATTTATTTATTTCATATAGTATTTCTTGTGTTCTTCCTACAGCAAAAGTTGGAACTATAACTTTTCCTCCATTATTTAATGTTTCAGATACTATATTTAATAAAATCTCTGCTTTATTATTATTTTGCATATGTAATCTATTACCATATGTAGATTCCATTATAAGATAATCTGCACTTTCTATCATGGTAGGTGATGATAGAAGTGGTATATCATTATTTCCAATGTCACCTGAAAATACTATCTTCTTTGTTTCTCCATTTTCTGTAATCCATATTTCTATCATACTAGAACCTAGCATATGTCCTGCATCATTAAATCTAGCTTTTATATTTTCGTCTAAATCTACTATTTCACCATACATAACTGGCTTAAACAGCTCAAGTGATTCAATTGCTTCTTCTGCAGTATATAGTGGCGGCAAAAACTCTTTTCCTTCTCTTTTTCTTTTTCTGTTCTTCCATTCAATTTCTATTTCTTGTATATGTCCGCTATCTGGCAACATTATAGAACATAAATCACATGTTGCTTTAGTTGCTATTACAGGATTTCTATAACCTTCTTTATATAATTTAGGTATTCTTCCAGAATGGTCTATATGCGCATGTGTTAATAACATAAAATCTATATCATGTACATCATACATAAACTCTTCTTCATTTTCTAATTCTGTTTGTGCATTTCCTTGAAATAGCCCACAATCTACCAGAAATTTTTTTCCAGCTCCTTCTACTAAGAAATTGGAACCTGTTACTTCCTTTGTTGCACCCAAAAAAGTAATTTTCATAAAAACCTCCTTAAATAAACAATTTTATTTTTTTATTTTTCTTTATATCTAATCTCTTACTTAATATATCTGTCTTGATCTTAAAACTGCTTTCTAAATTATTGTCATCATAAACATCTACCTGCAAATAATCATCTTTCAAATTTATTTCCAATTCTATATTTTCTAATTTAATTATTTTACTTTTTAATACACTCTTTATGATTTCTAAATTATATATTCCATTCTTTGATATAATATTTATGCATTTTAAATTAGATGCCTTAGAAATTAACATTTCACCAATTATTTTTATTTTACTTGATAATACTTCATTATCTATTATTTTACTCTTACTACTAACAGGTAAATTCTCATAATATCTTATATTATATATAAGAGCCATTATATCTTCTTTTTCTTTAGAGCCTTGCACTTTTGACCTTAAACATTCCAAAAATATATTTTGTAACTCCATAAATTCATTTTCTAAATTTTCTTTATTTAAATTTTCTTCATCTATATTTTCTAATATTTTTAATTTGTTTTCAATTTCATTTTTATTTGATTCATATTTTTTAGGATTCATTAAATCTGTGTATCTTTTTATTTTTATAATAATTTCTTCTCTTTTGCTTTTTAATTGTTTTCTATATTCTTTTAATGTTAATTTATTTTTTCTTTTAACATTTTTTATTTCTAATAATTTATTTATTTTAATATTGTCATTTAGAATTTTATCTATTTTTTCTATTTCTTTATTTAACTTTTTCTTTAACTCAGTTATTTTATCCAAAAACTTAGTTTTGTCTTTTATTAATAATTGTTCTTCTGATAAAACTTTTCTTTCATCTTCTATAAATTTTCTTCTTTCTTTATCAGATAATATATACATGTTCATACAAATATGGAGTAATTTATTATAAAATTCTTCACCTATTTTTTTTCCATATACTGTACACAAATTATTTTTAAATTCATATAAATAATCAATTTTCGAATTATTACTATTTCGCCATAATAGTAATTTATTAGCCCCATATAATATCTGTATATTTTGAAACATAACATTATATTTATAATTTTCTATATCTTTTATATCTAAATCCCAAGACCAACCATTAAAATCTCTAAGTATTTCTTTTGAATTTATAGCATTTCCAACTCTTAGCATTTCTTTTAATGCATCTTTAATTATATAATATTTATTATTTATATTATAATTATCACCTGCTAAATCTGATAAAGCATATAATAATCCCTTTTCTGTTGGATATGATATAATTTCTTTTTTCTTAACATCTGTTACAGCATTTACTTTATATTTAGAAAGTATTTTTCCTTTTGTGGAATTCGGTTCTACAAGTTCTATTTTATCACATTTTTCTTTTACAACCTTTAATAATTCTTGTAAGAATTCATCTTTTGTTATATTTATTCTTTTTACAGTTTTATAATCATCAAAATTTGTTTCTATTTTATATAACATGCTAAGTAAAAGGTTCTTCCCTGTTGTCGATATTTTCTTTTCTTGTATTATTAATTCCAATTGATTATTATAATCTTTTGAATTTATCTTTGAAAAGAATTTATTTTTCAAGCACTCACCTTCCTTCTTTAATTACTTTCATTTTGCTCTTCTTCATTTTCGTTTATAGGCTTTGCCATTTTTAATTCTTGCCATCTTTCCTTTGTTATCAATACTTGCCTTGGTTTACTTCCTTCATACCCTGATATTATTCCTCTTTGTTCCATCTGATCTATAATTCTTCCTGCCCTTGCATATCCAACTTTAAATCTTCTTTGTATAAATGATGTTGATGCTTGTCCTAAATCAACAACTGTATCAATAACTTCCATTAATAATGGATCTGTATCATCATCTGGATCATTATCTAATTCTTTATCAGATTTACTATTATTTTCTATTTCTTTTATTATATCTTCTCTATATGATGTTTCAATATCATTTACTTTTATGTATTCAACTATTCCTTCAACTTCTTTATCTGAAACAAATGCACCTTGAACTCTTACTGGTTTAGAAATACCAATTGGTGCAAAAAGCATATCACCTTTTCCTAGTAATTTTTCTGCACCTACCATATCTAAAATTGTTCTAGAATCAACCCCTGATGAAACAGCAAAAGCAATTCTTGAAGGTATATTTGCTTTTATTATTCCCGTTATGACATCAACAGAAGGTCTTTGTGTAGCTATAACTAAATGCATTCCTGCAGCTCTTGCCATTTGTGCTAATCTACATATTGCATCTTCCACATCATTTGGCGCTACCATCATCAAATCTGCAAGCTCATCAATTATTATTACAATCTGTGGTAATTTTTCTCCCCCTTCTTCTTTTTCAAGTTCTGCATTATATCCTTTTATATCTCTTACACCTTTTTGTGCAAATAAACTATATCTATTTACCATTTCTTGTACTGCCCAAGCTAAAGCACCTGCAGCTTTTTTTGGGTCTGTAACAACTGGTATTAATAAATGTGGTATTCCATTATAAACAGAAAGTTCTACTACTTTTGGATCAATCATTACTAATTTTACTTCACTTGGTTTTGCTTTATATATTATGCTTGTAATTAAAGTGTTTATACAAACACTCTTTCCTGAACCAGTTGAACCTGCAATAAGTATGTGAGGCATTTTGGCTATATCTGTTACTACTACTTCACCAGCCACATTTTTTCCTAATGCCATAGTTAATTTTGATTTAGAATTTTTGAACTCCTCAGAATCAATTATATCTCTTAAGTGAACTATCTCATTATCTTTATTTGGAACTTCTATTCCAACAGCTTGTTTCCCAGGTATCGGAGCCTCAATTCTTATAGTCTCTGCTGCTAAATTTAATGCTATGTCATCTGCAAGTTTTGCTATTTTGCTTACTCTTACCCCTTCTGCTGGTCTTAATTCATATCTTGTAATTGCTGGACCTACACTTACTTTTTCTACTTTTGCTGATACCCCAAAACTATATAATGTCTTTTGTAACTTATTTGCAGTTTCAGTTACAGATTTTTTTCCTCCCTTTAAAACTTGTTTTTCTCCTTTTTCTAAAATATCAATTGGTGGAAATTCATAGTGTTCATCTTCAAGTGTTATAGCATGTTCTAAAGTCAAAACTTCTTTTGTTTTTTCTTCTTTCTTTTCTATTTCTTGCTTAAATAAATTATTTTCCTCTTCCTTCTTTTCTTTTAGATTTTTTATTTTATCACTTTTTTCTTCAACATAATCTGGAATATTTATTGTTATTTGATCTTCTATTTTTTCTTCTTTCTTCTTTATTTCCTTATTTTTTCTAATTTCCTTTTTATTATTTATTTCGGTTTTAACATTCTCATTTTTTTGTTTTACTTTCTCTTTTAATGATTCACTTATTCCAACTACTATCTCTGTTGGTTTAATTCCTAACATAAATGCTAATAATACTATTGCTATAGCAGAATTAAAAATAATTGCACCTATTTCTCCTAATAATTTTATTAATGGTAGTGCAATTATTGCACCTACTGCTCCACCTCCGTGATTTTCTTCTCCTAAATCATATGCCTGCCCTACAAAATCCCAAAACTCACTATTTTCATTTAAATTACCATTGAAAATTTGTATTATGCAAAAGATAACACAAATGCATAATATAAAACCTGTATATTGGAGCAATTTTTTATTCATATACTCTCCATTTTTATATGCTATTGATATAGCCATAGCAAAAGTTCCTACGGGTATTATATATTTCATAAAGCCAACTAAACCACCTAACATTGGACTAAGATTTTCACCTATGTATCCTGATTTAGTAAAAATTAATACTGCTAATAATATACTTATTATTATTAAAATTGCTACAACTAATTCTGTACTAATACTTTCCTTCTTTTTTTTCCTTTTTGCCATTTTTCTCTCCTTGTTCTGCTCTAAAGCATAAAATCTTTTTAAGATCTTTTCATATTTATATTAAATAAATGTTTTACTTAAAAATTACAAATACTATTTATTATAAATAACTTTAATATTTCTTTTGCTTTGTATTTATTATTTAAAAGCAATAAAAGCCAAAACAGGAAATCTTATCAAAATATATTTTGACTTCCAATTTTGACTTTCCTATTATTTTAATTCTTGTCTGTTTTCTTGTACAGTTTTGACAACATCTTCTACAGTTTTTTCAAAATTACTTTGTACATTTCCTAAAGTTCCACCTATATTTTCTTGCATATTCTTTAGATTTTGTTCAATTGTATCTTTCATTGTTATTAATGAATTTTGCAATACCTCTTCCAAGTTTTCTAATATTTTATCTGCATACATTTTTGTTCCTTTTGTTATTTCGCGAGACATTTCATTTGCAGTTTCTATTATTTCAGCTTTTTGTTCATATGCTTTTTTAGTAATTTCATGTTCATCAATCATAGCTATTATTCTATTTTCTGCTTCTTTAACAATATCACTAGCTTCTTTATGTGCCTCTTGCAATATTCTTTCTCTTTCTTCTCTTACCCATTTTGCCTGTTTTAGTTCGTCTGGTAATTTTAATCTTATCTCTTTTATAATATCTAATAACTCATCTTTTTCAACTATTCCTTTATTAGTAAATGGTAGTGTTTTACTTCTTTCTAATATATCTTCTAAAGTTTCAAGCAGTGTAAAAATTTCCATTTTTTGCCCCTTTCTATGAATGGATCAAATCTCTTCTAAGAATAACAGCTTCACTCTTCCATATTCTCTTACATCTTTTATGTTAATATCTAAAGTATTTATTTCTTTTATTATTCTATCTAAGTCGTCTGTTTCAGCAATAATTATTCCATCTTTTTTTAATAAATTATATTCTAGAATTTTTTTTGTTGCTATATAAATATAATTAGTGTTATATGGTGGATCTAAAAAAATTACATCAAATTTGTTTTTTGATTGACTCAACTTCTCTAAACATTTTTCATAATCCAATTTTATTATTTTTGATTTTTCATTTAGTTTTGTTTTTTCTATATTTTTTTTAATTATTTCTATTGCATTCTTTGAAAAATCACATAATACAGCATAACTTGCGCCTCTACTTAAAGCTTCTATTGCTAAAGCTCCACTTCCTGAAAAAAGATCTAGTATTTCTGTATCTTTAATTTTTAAATTAATTATATTAAACAAGGATTCTTTTATTCTATCTAATGTTGGCCTTGTTTCCATTCCATTTAATGTATATAATTTTGTACCTCTTGCAATTCCACTTATAACTCTCATTTTTTACTCCATAACTACTTATATATTTTATAAAATTAATTATATAAGTCAATAGTAATAATAAAATTGTAATATACATTTAACACTAATGTAATAATGTTTATAGTCTAATTAAAGGTAGGATAAATCCTACCTTTTACTATTCTTCATTTACATCTTTTAATAATTCTAATTGTGATATTAAAAGTGATTCCATTTTAGCTTTATATACATCAAATTGTTTTTTTAATTCTTCTAATTCTTGTTGTTTCATAGCTATCTGCTGTGATAAATTATTTAAAGCTTCTTTTGATTCTGATTCTGCATTCTTTTTTATTTGTTCAGCTTCTTGCCTAGCCACTTTTCTTATATCCTCTGCTGTAGATTGTGCCATTAATAATGTACTTTGAAGAGTACTTTCTATAGATTTATATTTTTCTAAATTATTCATTGACTCTTCTAGTTTTTCTTTCATCTCTGCATTTTCTTTGTACATTTTTTCATAATCTAATGTTAATTCATCTAAAAAGTCATCAACTTCACCGCAACTATAGCCATTCATCATTTGCTTTGAAAAACGTTTATTTTCAATGTCTAGTGGTGTAAGCATATACTAAACCTCCCATTTTAAAATCCATTGTTATTATTTTTTAACCATGAAACTGATAATTTATTCTTTATTTCTTCTCTTGCTAACTCATTTGCTATTTCATAATTATATGGTGCTAATATAAATATAGCATTTGAAACTTTTTGTATATGTCCATCTAAAGCATGAGCTGCACCACTTATAAAATCGACAACACGTCTTGCAACATCTTTATTTACATATTCAAAACTAACTACTACTGATTGTTTTTCTTTTAATAAATTACATATTGTTTCTGCTTGTTCAAAAGAAGTAACTTGGAAAACAACCATTTTTACTTGTTGTGCTTGTGGCATATTTACAACTTTATTCTTTTTTCCAAATAATTTTCTTTCTTGTTCTTCATCTTCTTCATCTTCATAATCATAAATATACTTATTATCTAATTTATCTTCATCATTTTCTTCTTGTTCTATTCCTAAAAAATCTAATACTTTATTCATCATAGCTCCCGCCATACTTAATACCTCCTAATTTCTCATTAGTATTATTTAAACAGTGACTATAGTATCTCTCTTTTTTTCCTTATTGTCAAGGCTTTTTATGTATGTAATTTAAAAGTAATATTTTTGTTATTTATTTGTAATAATTATCTCGTCATGTAAATATATTTTTTTCATATCAGAAATTTCATCTTCTGTATATCCTAATTCCTTTAATTCATCACTATCATAATTATCAACTATAGCATAATTTTCATTTTGTCTTTTAACTTTTACTAATATTTTTTCTAAATTTTCTGCTCTTTTTCTCATTATATATGTTCTTCCGTTTTCTTCTATTATTGCCGAGTTTGGAACTTTCAATCCTGTATAATCCCACCATATTATATCAAGTGATATTTTTCGATATTTATTTAATTTTTCGATGTTATTTGTGATTTTCAACACCAATACTCTAGAATCGTCATTTTCTATATTTATATATTCTATTTCCGCTTCTATTTTTTCAGAGTTTGACAATTGAAGAGTTAATCCATCACCTATTCTTGCTCTCTTAGCCTCATCAGAACTAGATATTACAACTATATAAGATTCAAAATTATTTATTATTTTTCCTTTTTCTTCACTATTCGGTATTATACTTCCTGTTTTCAAATTTAGACTATCCAAAAATTCTTTATTTAAATATGAAAAATCATCTATTTTTAATTTATCTTCAAGACCATCTACTCTATATGAAACTTCTCCACTTACTGGTGCATTAATATATTCAGAATTTTTAGTTAACTCATTTTCATACTCTTGTTTTTGACTTATCAAACTCTTTATTTCATTACTTACATTATCAGACTCCCCTATTAATTTTATCTTTCTATCAAGATAAACTTGTATCTCTGATTTATATTCTTTTATTTTTTGTAGTTCACTACTTTTTGCTATATTATCTATTTCTGTTTTTATTTGCTCATCTAAAGAAATAATATCGCTAGACATTATTTCCTCATTACTTGGCATATTTTCCTGTATTTGTTTTTCTGTTTCTTGTATTTTTTCTTTTATACTTTCTTCATCTTCGCTATAATACCTAAAAATCGCTTCACCTTTTGCAACTCTTTCTCCTTCATTTTTTATTTTTAGCATACCATTTTCATAGTTTTCTCCTTGTATAACTACCTCATCTCTTATTATATATCCTTCTACACTTTCCTCTAAATACAAATCGCCATTAGATAAAATAAATGAATTTGTTGGTTGCTTTACTAAATTCAAAACATTCTTAGATATATAAAATATAAATACTGCAACAATAATAATTAATACTATTATCTTTAATACTTTTGTTATTTTTATTTTATCTTCTTTCACAAAACTTCCTCCAAAATAATATTTATATTATTTTGTATACTATCAATTCCATTTAGCCATTTAATATCCTTATTTCTCTTGAACCATGTAATTTGTCTTTTAGCATACCTCCTAGTTTCCATTTTTATTTTTTCTACCATTTCTTCCTTATTCAGCTTATTTTCCAAATACTCTATGACTTCTTTATAACCTATTGCTTGCATCGCTGTTGGAAACTTATCATATTTATCCTTTATTTTTTTTACTTCTTCTATTAATCCTTGCTCTATCATCATATCTACTCTTTTATTTATTCTATCATATAATTTCTCTCTTTTGATATATATTCCAAAAATTTTATACTCAAAAGGTACTTCATTTTTTCTTGATTCTACCTCTAACTGTGTCTTATTTTTTCCTGTTGCCTTATATATCTCTAATATTCTAATAATTCTTTTTTTATCATTAACACTTATACTTTTTATCGCTTCTTCGTCAATATTTTTTGCAATGTCATACAAATATTTATTTCCTTTTTCTAATGCAATTTTCTCTAATTTTTCTCTATAATTTTTATCGAATTTCATTTCTTTATATTCAATATTATGTATTAAAGAGTTAATATATAAACCTGTCCCACCAACTATTATAGGTGTTTTTCCTTTATTTAATATTTCTTTTATCTCTTTTTCAGCTAATTTTTTATAATCGGATACAGTAAATCTTTCTTCAGGTGAAATAAAATCAATTAAATGATGCTTGATATTTTGCATTTCTTCAAAAGTTGGTTTAGCTGTTCCTATATCCATATCTTTATATATCTGCATTGAATCTGCAGATATAATTTCTCCATTTACTTTATGTGCTAATTCTATTGATAATGCTGTTTTACCTGAAGCTGTTGGTCCAACTATTACTACTACCTTTTCTTTCATTCATTCACCTATCTTCTACTAAATTTTTTTTCAATTTCAATTTTACTCATTCTTATAGCTGTTGGTCTACCATGTGGACATGTAAATGGATTTGGCAACTTTAATAATTCACTCATTAGAGCATCAACTTCTTCTCTTGAAAGAGCCATATTAGCCTTAACAGCAGATTTGCATGCTATTGTTGCAATAAACTTTTCTTCTTTTTCTTGTATTGCTGTAATAGCAACTGTATCTATTGCATCTAAGATTTCCATAAACAATTCTTTAGTATCCAAATCCATACACATATTAGGTACTCCTGTAAGTTTAATTGTATTATCTCCGAATTCTTCAAGTTCAAATCCCGCTTTTTCAAACATTTCATAATTCTCTCTTGCAATATCCATTTCCTTATGCGTTAACGTAATTATGTCTGGTAAAAGCATTAATTGACAATCTTTAGCTTCATCACTATAAAAATTTTTCTTTATTTTCTCATACATTATTCTTTCATGTGCTGCGTGTTGGTCTAATATGTACATCTCATTTTCTATTTCTAAAATTATGTATGTAGAAAACACTATGCCTATAAATTTGTAGTTTATTTTATTTTTCAAAAGTTCATTATTATCAAATACAGACATATTTTTTTGTTTTGCTAAATTTATATCTTTAATTTCTGGAACTTCGTTATGTGTTTTCTCTTCTTCCTTTTTATTTTCTTCTAAATTTTTTCCGAAAGTTTGTTTATACATATCCATAAAATATTTATTATCTTCTTTATTATAGCCTTGTGTATTAATTTCTTTTTGTTTATTATTATAAATATCCTCTATAATATTATTAGTATTTTCTGATTTATTATCTT
Organism: uncultured Clostridia bacterium; assembly: GCA_944386645.1. Lineage (GTDB taxonomy): Bacteria > Bacillota > Clostridia > TANB77 > CAG-508 > CAMCHB01. The sequence continues at coordinate 37,088 of CALXBW010000011.1, forward strand.
CATTTTCTGTTTCTATATTTTTTTCTTTATTTAATTTTTCTTCATTTTGTTTTAAAATTTCTTCTATAATATTCTTACTTGCATCTGCATTATCTACTTTTACTTCTTTTGTACCTTCTACTTTCTCATGCTCAAAACTTTTCTTTTCATATTTATCTTTATTTTTTTCATAATATAATTGTTCTACTAAACTCATTGGTTCATTATTAAATCCTCGATTATCTTTTCTTATATTTCTTTTAAATAATCCAGAAAACTCCGTATTTTTTGCTGGTTCTTTATAATCATAATTTATTGTTTTTTCCCTTACCTGAATTTCTGGCTTTATCTCTTCTTTATATTCTGGCTTTATAGCAGAATCTCTTACTAAATCAGCTTTTAATAGATTTTGCTTTATAGCATTATAAATAGCTTTAAAAATTTTATTTTCATCATTAAATCTAACTTCTAACTTAGCAGGATGAACATTAACATCAACTTGAGATGGTTCCATTTTTATATTCAATATACAAAATGCATGCTTACCAATTGTTAACATTCCTTTATATGCTTGTTCTATAGCAGATGATAATGTCTTATCTTTTACATATCTATTATTAACAAAAAACATTTGCTGTGTTCTATTGTTTCTAGAAATAGCTGGTTTACCAATAACCCCTTGTACCATGATATCTTCATATATATAGTCTACATCAATTATATTATTTGCTATATCTTTTCCATAAATACTATATATACAATTTTTTATCCCCCCATCGCCTGATGTTTTTACAATTGTCTTACCTGAGTTTATTAAATGGAAAGAAATCTTTGGATTTACCAATGCCTCTCTTATTATTACATCTTCTATATATCCAGATTCTGTATAATCTTTTTTTAAGAATTTATATCTTACTGGTGTATTAAAAAATAGATTTTTAACAGTTATTGTTGTACCATTTTGAGCCCCTGTTTCCTCTTTTTCCAAAATATCTCCTGCTTCAACAACAACTTTATAACCATAATTTGCTTCTCTAGTTTTTGAAACTAATTCAACATTTGCAATTGCTGCAATACTTGCTAAAGCTTCACCTCTAAACCCCATAGTTTTTACGACTTCTAAATCGTCAGCTTGTCTTATTTTACTTGTTGCATGTCTTTCAAATGCAATTTCCAAATCATCTTTCTGTATACCGCTTCCATCATCAGTAACTCTTATATATGATATTCCACCATTTTTTATTTCTACAGTTATATTATTTGCACCTGCATCAATTGAGTTTTCTACTAATTCTTTAACAACAGATGCTGGTCTTTCAACAACCTCTCCTGCTGCAATTTTATTTATTGTAAGGTCATCTAATAAAACTATTTTTCCCATTTTAATCCTCCAATTTTACTATCAACTTTCTCATCACTATAAAATTATATCATTTTTTTTATATTTTTAAATACTTTTTTTAAACTTTATTCATTATAATATATAATACGTATAACTAAATAAAAAAATCAAATCTCCTCTTTCTTAAGTAACAATTATTTTTTTTTTGAATAATATATTACATACTTCGGATTTACCAATCCAGTATTTAGAATCATTTTCACAATTTTAATTTCTCCATAGAGTGTTGTGAATTTCTAAAGTACTTATTGAAAGGGGGGAAATTGATATGCCAGAAAATAGAGGATGCGGAGGATGCGGATTCGGTTTTGGAGATGATTGCATCTGGATAATAATTGTTCTTATTTTAATCTGCTGTTGCTGTGGTGGTAACAGAGGATGCGGATGTGGTGGTTGCTAATTTAACTACACAGCCAAAAAAAATAATGAAGTGAATAAAATCGCTTCATTATTTTTGTATTATAAAAATTTATATACTATTAAAAATAACTTTAAATAATTATATATTTATTATTAAATACATTCTTGAATTCCCTATTGAATAAAAATTTTATGACAAATATATAATTACCTTTAACTATATATTGTTTATTAATTTTATGTTATTATTAATTTTTTCTTTCTCAACCTTACTTTTATTCTTTCAGACATTATAGTATATATAACAGATGCAATAGGCACACAAATAATCATTCCTATTAAGCCAAAAGCACTTCCTCCAACTGTTATAGCTACCATTACCCACATTCCAGATAATCCTACTGAGTTTCCAACTACTTTCGGATAAATTAAATTACCCTCTATTTGTTGTAATATTATAATAAATATCACAAATATTAAAGCTTTTATTGGACTAGAAACTACTATTAACACCACTCCTACTGCAGCACCTATAAATGCACCTACAAGAGGAATTAATGATGTAAATCCTACTAAAACTCCTATTGTTACAGCATATGGCAATCCTAATATCAACATTCCTATACAACATAATAAACCTAGAATAAATGCTTCTGTTAATTGTCCTGTTGCAAAATTATTGAATGTTTTATTTGTTACTGATGCAATGTGTATTATCTTATTTGACGTTTTATTAGGTAAATATGCATATAATAATTTTTTTGTTTGTCTTATTAATGTTTCTTTTTGTAGTAAAATATATACAGCAAATATAAAACCTACTACGAAATTAACTATTCCTGAAATTGTTGACATTATAAAATTTATAGAACCATTTAATATTGCTCCTAATCCTGTCTGAGCATATTCTATTATACTATCATTTATAGCATTCCAATCTAAATTTATGCTTTTTATCTGATTACTTATATCTGGATAATTTGTAGTAATATTTTCTAACCATTGCTTAATATTTTCACCAACAGCTGGAATGTTCTGAGCAAACATACTTACTGTTTTTACTAATTCTGGTACAACCAAAAATACTAAAAATATTATTATTAATAAAAGTAATAGTATTGATAATGTTATAGATAAAGGTCTTTTAAACCTATAAAATATATTTTGTGTTTTTAGTTTATTAAATATTTTTCTTTCTAATACATTAACAATAACATTCAAAATAAATGCAATTGCTAATCCAAGGATAAATGGAAATATTAATTTTACTATAAACCCTATTGCATTACCTAGTAATTCTAAATTTTGTAATCCCCAATATAGTATTACTCCGAAAGCAACAATAATTATTACCTTTTTCATATTTTCTCTATCAAAATTAAACATAGGCATTACCCTTTCTTTATTAACTATCATCTTATTAATTATACTATATTTTTACTGTTTTTGCAAATTATGTAACCTATTTTTTAAATCAATTAAATAAAAATAAATAGTCCAGATGTAGATACTGTTCAGCTTATTTGCCTTTTTTTTAAATTAATTAAATAAAAATCTAATATACCTTTTATGTAATAGCCATTCGCATAGTTCAGTAAACTTACAGTCTGTTATGGATTACCTCATATAATAACATTTATATAAAATATTTCGCTATAACTGCTCTTAATTTCTTAATATTTTTTACAGACTGTGTGATACTACAAGTTACAAAAGTACATTAGATTTTTTTATTATATATATTTATTTTAAAATTCTACTTTATCTCTCACCCAATTTTCTAACTCATTTATATTAATTCTTATTTGTTCCATTGTATCCCTATCCCTTATAGTTACGCAATTATCTTCTAATGTTTCAAAGTCAATTGTTACACAATAAGGTGTTCCTATCTCATCCTCTCTTCTATATCTTTTTCCTATAGACCCTGCTTCGTCATAGTCACACATAAATTTCTTAGAAAGCATACTATAAACTTCTTGAGCTTTCTCAGATAATTTTTTAGAAAGTGGAAGAACTGCGACTTTATATGGTGCAAGAGCTGGATGTAAGTGCATAACTGTTCTTATATCACCAGGAGCTATTTCTTCTTCATCATATGCATTGCATAAAAATGCTAAAGTTACTCTATCACATCCTAATGATGGTTCTATACAATACGGTACATATTTTTCTTGTGTATCTGGGTCCAAATATGTAAAATCTTCATTAGAACATTCCATATGTCTTTTTAAATCATAATCAGTTCTATCTGCAATTCCCCATAACTCACCCCATCCAAATGGAAATGCAAATTCAATATCAGTAGTTGCCTTACTGTAGAATATTAGCTCTTCTTTTGAATGATCTCTTAATCTAATATTTTCTTCTTTTATCCCTAAATCCAATAACCATTTTTTAGAAAATTCTCTCCAGTATTCAAACCATTCTAAATCAGTTCCTGGTCTGCAGAAAAATTCTAACTCCATTTGTTCAAACTCTCTTGTTCTAAAAGTAAAATTACCAGGTGTAATTTCATTTCTAAATGCTTTTCCTATCTGTCCTATTCCCATTGGTAATTTTCTTCTTGTTGTTCTTAATACATTTTTAAAATTAACAAAAATTCCTTGAGCAGTTTCTGGTCTTAAAAATATCTCAGATTTAGCATCTTCTGTTACACCTTGAAATGTTTTAAACATTAAATTAAATTTTCTTATATCTGTAAAATTTAATTTACCACAATTAGGACAAACTATATTATTATCTTTTATATAATTTATCATTTTTTCATCTGACCAACCATCAGCAACCTCATCAATATTATGTTCTTCCATCCATTCTTCTATTAATTTATCTGCCCTATGCCTTGTTTTGCATTCTTTACAATCAATTAATGGATCAGAAAATCCACCAACATGACCTGATGCAACCCATGTTTTTGGATTCATCAAAATTGCTGCATCTAAGCCTACATTATGTTTACTCTCTTGAATAAATTTCTTTCTCCATAATTCTTTTACATTATTTTTAAGTTCAACTCCAAGAGGACCATAATCCCATGTATTAGATAAGCCTCCATATATTTCTGAACCTGCATATATGTATCCTCTATTTTTACATAATGCAACTAATGTATCCATTGACTTTAGCATAAACATTCCTCCTTAATTTCTACAATCTTAAATAAATATGAAAAAACTTTCATACCTAGCACATAGCTAGGGACGAAAGTTTTTTCCGCGTTTCCACCCTAATTTTCAAGAAAAATCTTGAACACCTTAATTTAAATTGCTCCAAAGCTCCAAAATATTTATTTTATTACAAGTATTCCACCATCACTTGCTCTCTTTTAAATAAAATTTAAATATTCTCTCTTTTTCAACGCACAGTATTTATTTTGAAATATTTTACTATATTTATTTAATAGAGTCAATGCTTTGTTAAAATTATTATATTCAATATTTTTTATTCAATACTTTTTAAAGACTCAACCATATTAATTTTCTTTAAAGCAAAGTATGTTGTAATATTTACTATAACTGTAAATATTACTGTAAGCAATACAGAATATAGATAAGATGTAAACTCGATAGTTGCATCAAACATTAATATATCCAATTCACATGTTTTTATTATAAAACTATTTAAAAAATATCCTGCAACTAGACCAATTGCTATTCCTATTATAGTAAGAATGGTTGTTTCTCTACCTACGTAATTATAAACCTCTCTATTGTAAAAACCTAAAACTTTGATTGTAGCAAGTTCTCTAATTCTTTCACTGATATTTACATTTGATAAATTATATAATACTACAAAAGCTAAAAGACCTGCTGAAATAATAAGTATGAAAACAACAAATATCATATTTTGCATAACATCATCGAATAATCCTTTTGTAACAGATATAAAGCTTATATTAGAAACATTACTATCTTCTAAAATCTTTTTTCCTAAAGAGTCTTCTTGTTCTTCATTTAAAGATTCATCTATTGTATAAACTGCATTATATTTGACATTTTCATTATATATTTTATTATAAAATTCTGGACTCATATACATATAATGCATTAGATAATTTCTAGTAATTCCCATAACTTTGACTTCTGCTACTTCGTCATTACTATTTTCAATTTTTATTGTATCCCCTATATTTATATCCAATAATTCTGATAACTTCTGAGTTATTATAACTCCCTCATTATTCAAAACATAATCTTCTCTTGTTTTTTCATTTTGTAATAATATATATTTACTAAACTCATCAACATTCTCTGGAATTATTAATTGTATATCATTATTATTATCTTTATCCAATATGTCTATGTATTGTAAATTTACCTTCATTGCTTTCTCTATTTCATCTAAACTTACTATATTATTAAAACTCTCACCAATATCTTCTCTTGAAGCTTCATCTTTAAATGAAATAGATAAATCATATTTAAAAATTTCACCATATTGTAATGGAATAAGCCTTCCTACAGAACCTCTTAATCCAAAACCAGCTACTATTAATGCTGTACATCCTGCAATACCAATAATAGTCATTAAAAATCTCTTCTTATATCTAAAAATATTCCTTACTGTAACTTTTTGAGTAAATTTTAGCCTTGACCATATAAAGCCTATTCTTTCTAGTAACACCTTTTTTCCTACCTTTGGCGCCTTAGGTCTCATAAGAACAGCTGGCGTACTTTTCAATTCTTTTGCACAAGAATATATTGTAGCACCCACTGTGCATAGAAGCGCAATTGTTAATCCTCCAATAGCATATGTCATATTAAATTCCTGTATAAAATTTGGTACATCATACATCATTCTATACATATCAAAAATAATAGCTGGTATAGTATAAAATCCTACACACATTCCTAATACTGACCCTATAACAGTTGCTAATAAAGCATATAAAATATATTTTCCAGCTATTTGCAACTTATTATATCCTAATGCTTTTAATGTACCTATTTGTGTTCTTTGTTCCTCTACCATTCTAGTCATTGAAGTTAAACTTATTAAAGCTGCTACAACGAAGAATACTACAGGAAATACTTTACCTATATTTGCTATTCTTTCTGTATCTTGTGAATATGAGACATATCCTGTATTAGAATCTCTATCTAATATGTACCAATCTGGTTTTTTTATTTCATTTACTTTATCCCTTGCGTCATCTATTTTAGCTTGTGCTTCGTCTATTTCTTGCTGTGCCTCTTGTTTCTTAGTTTCTAATTCACTTTCTCCTTCTTTTATTTCATTTTCTCCATCAACTAATTCTTGTTTTGCTTTATCTATTTCACTTTGTGCATTTGCAAGTTGTCTATATGTACTATTTTTTTCACTGTTTAATGTATTTTCTTGTTCTTCTAACTGCTGCTTTGCATCATTTAGTTGTTTCTCCCCTGATTCTATTTGTGCTTTTGCATCATCTAATTGATTTTGTATACTGTTTTTTTGATTTTGTAATTCAATCTTTTTATTATTAGCCTCTTGAATAGCATTTTGTATTTGAGTTGTATCCTGTCCCATTGCTTCTAATTGCTCTTTTTGTTGTTCTAATATAACTATATTTTCATCTATTTGACTAATTCCTTCTTCAATACTAGCTATTCCAGCTTCTGCATCTGCTGTTTTATTACTTAGCTCTACCTTTGCATTTTCTAAATCTTTTTCTTTACTTTCAATTTCACTTTTTGCTTCAGCAATTTTATTTTCTGCTGATGCGAACTCATTATTAGCTTTTTGTCTACTTGTTTTTAACTCACTTTCTGAATCACTTATTTTATTTCTTGCATCTTCTAATTCATTTTTTGCATTATCTATTTCAGCCTGGGCTTCATCTATCTGCTGTTGTGCTTCTGCTTTTTTATCATCAAGTTCTTTTTGTGCTTCATCAACTTCAGCATTAGCTTCATCTTTTAACTCATTATGTCTTGCTTCTTTTCTGGCATCTGCAATTTCTTCTATATTATTTTTTATTTTTTCTATTTCATCATCATATTTATTTGAAAAACTAGATAAATTTTCTGAATTTATACAAATATACAATTCAGTATAGATATCTGAATTTATAACTTCTTTTGGAACATATACATAATAATTTATTTTTCCAGCACCTAATTGACTAGAGCCTCTTTCGTTTGATATGTATAATGGAGATTTTACAGTTCCTACAATTGTCATTTCATTATTTTTTAGTATACTTTCTCCTTCTTCATCATCTTCAATATTAAATTCTATAGTATCTCCAATGCCTTTACCCGTGCCTTCTATGAATCTTTCTTCAACAACACATTCATTTTCATTTTCTGGCAATCTTCCTTCAATAATATCTATTCTATTTATATTTTCTGGCATAGTATATAATTTTGCTACATATTCATTTTCTCCTATACCAACTATTGCATCTGTACTATATGCACCTTCAACTTGTTCTACTCCATCTAATTTCTTTATCTCTTCTATATCACTATCTGTTAATCCTAAAGTTGAAATAATTTCAATGTCAAATACATTATTATCTTCATAGTACTTATTTAATGTATCTTGCATATCTGGACTTGTTGCTTTTATTCCCGCAAAAAATCCAACTCCCAATAATACTATTAACAATATCGAAATAAACCTTTTAAAAGAGTTTTTTATTTCTTTTAGACTATCTTTATTTAATGCTCTCATATACCTTTTCCCCCCCTTCTCTTATAATATTTTTATACTTTTCTACCATTCAATTTCTGATATTGGCTTTGGCTGTTCATTTATTTGTATACTGCTAACAGTTCCATTTTTGAAATGTATTACTTTATCTGCCATTGGTGCAATAGCTGCATTATGTGTTATTATTATAACTGTCATTTTTTCTTTTCTCGCAGTATCTTGTAATAATTGTAATATCTGTTTACCTGTATTATAATCAAGTGCACCTGTTGGTTCATCACATAGCAATATCTTTGGATTTTTAGCTATTGCTCTTGCAATTGCTACACGTTGTTGCTCTCCTCCTGATAATTGTGAAGGAAAATTCTTCATTCTATCAGCAAGCCCTACTTTTTTTAATATTTCAACTGGATTTAATGAGTCTTTACAAATTTCTGTTGCAAGTTCAACATTTTCTAAAGCAGTTAAATTTGGAACCAAATTATAAAATTGAAATACAAATCCTATATCTTCTCTTCTATATTTTATTAACTCTTTTTCTTTAAAATATGTAATATCTTTATTATCAATAATTACTCTTCCTGAAGTTGCATTATCCATCCCACCTAATATATTTAATGCGGTGGTTTTTCCTGCTCCACTAGGTCCTACAATAACAACTAATTCTCCTTTTTCAATTTCAAAATTAGTATTGTTTAAAGCCTTTATTTTTACTTCACCCATTTTATATTCTTTAACTACATCTTTAAATTCAATATATGCCATATTCACACCTACTTTCTTTTAGAATTTTTTTAATAAATTCACAATCTCATCTTCTGTAACATTACTATATAAATGTCCATCAATTTCAATATTAGGTGCTTGACCACATTTTTTAAAACAATTTTTTGTTTCTAAACTAAATTTTCCATCTTTAGTTGTTTCTCCTTCTTTTATATCAAGTATTTTTTCTATTTTCTTTATTAAGAAATTTGAACCTTTTTTTGTACACATTGGTCCATTGCAAACTTTTATTAAAATTTTTCCTTTTTTGTTTAATGATAAATATTTATTAAATTTTATTATTGCTAAAATCTCATTTTCTTTTATTTTAAAAAAATTGCCTAATTCCTTTATATTATCCTGTGATATATAACCATTTATATTTTGTATTTCTTTTAAAATAATAATTAAATTTTCTTTATCATTAGTATATTGCATTAGTAAATCATTTAAATTAAACATAAATATATTATCCCCCATAATATATTTATATCAAAATTTTCCTAATTTATCAATATTTTCTACCAATTTATTACCTATATTAATATTAATATCTTGTAATTATTTATTTCAATTATCATACCTCAAATTTTTGCCATTTTTTTAAATATTATGTTGACTTTTTCCAAGAAATGGATTATAATATATTTTGTTAAACAAATATTATATACTTAGGAGTGGTTTCATTGGCTACATTAGCTACAAACGATTTAACAACTATCGCTATAATAAAAGGAACAAATTGGTTTGTTAATCAATTATTTCAGGAAAAGGAAAAGCCTGAAAAAATTAAAATTTTTAAATCAGAATTACAAAAAATGTTAACATCAGAAGTCTCCGAAAAAGGATTCGCTAGGATCACTGTAGATTATTCTCCAAGTAAAAATTTAACAGAAATATGTAATAATAATGATATTTCTTTTGGTATTTTTCCTTGGTTCACCATGTTGGAGATAAAAGATGAAAAAGCCTATGGGACTATATACGTACCTGGAGTTCAACCTTTAGTTTCTGAACTTTAGAATTAACAAAGAGGATAAACAAATGTTTATCCTCTTTGTTTTAATGCTTCATATAATATTATTCCTGTTGATACTGATGCATTTAACGAATTGATTTTTCCCTTCATTGGAATATTTATTAATATATCACAATTCTTTTTTACTAAACTACTAATTCCTGTTCCTTCATTTCCTATAACTATTGCTATAGGTCCTTTTAAATCTTGGTCATAATATTTAGTTTTAGCATTCATCTCTGTTCCTATAATCCATAATCCTTCTTCTTTTAATTTTTTTATAGTTTCATTTAAATTATTAACTCTTGCAATTTTCATATATTCAATTGCACCAGCAGAAGTTTTAGCAACAGTTGCATTAACACTTGCAGCCCTTCTTTTTGGAATTATAATTCCGTGAACTCCTGCTGTTTCAGCAGTTCTAATTATTGAACCTAAATTATGTACATCTTCGATTCCATCTAATATTAATATAAATAGTTCTTCGTTTTTACTATGTGCATATTCTATAATATCATCTACAGTAGAATAATTATATGGTGCAACAATAGCTATAACTCCTTGATGTCTTTTAGTTTCAGATATAGCATCCATTTTTATTTTATCTACTTTATTTATAATTATCTTTTTCTCTTTTGCTATTGATATTATTTTATTAATCGAACCATGTTTTTCTCCATTTTGTATATAAATTTTATTTACATCTCTATTAGAATTTAATAATTCTATAACAGCATTTCTTCCTTCTACTTTATCATTATATTCTTCTTTTTCCATTTTCATCTCCATTCGAGCTAACTAAACTCTAACAAAAATTTATTAAATAACTTCATACCCACTTTAATCATCATCTAATTTTAAAACAGATAAAAATGCTTCTTGTGGTATTTCTACATTTCCAATTTGTCTCATTTTCTTCTTACCTTTTTTCTGCTTTTCTAATAATTTCTTTTTCCTTGTAATATCTCCACCATAACATTTTGCAAGTACATCTTTTCTCATAGCAGAAATTGTTTCTCTTGCAATTATTTTTCCACCTATAACAGCCTGTAATGGAATTTCAAATAATTGTCTTGGTATTACTGTTTTTAATTTCTCTATCATTTTTTTGCCTCTTTCATATGCAGTATCTTTGTGAACAATAAAAGATAATGCATCTACAGGCTGACCATTTATATGTATATCCAATTTTACTAAATTTGATTTTCTATACTCTTTAAACTCATAATCAAATGATGCATAACCCTTTGTCTTAGATTTTAAAGTATCAAAAAAATCATATACAATCTCATTTAATGGCAATTCATATTCTAATATAACTCTGTTTTGATCCAAATATTTCATATCAATATAGACTCCTCGCCTATCTTGACATACTTTCATTACATTTCCAACAAAATCCTTTGGCAACATTATTTCTGCTTTTACTATTGGCTCTTCCATAAAACTTATTTCTGCTAATTTTGGTAAATCTGCTGGGTTATATAAATCAATTACTTCCCCATTAGTTTTATGAACCTTATATATAACAGATGGAGCTGTAGTAATTAATCCAATATTAAATTCCCTATCTAATCTTTCTTGAACAATCTCCAAATGTAACAATCCCAAAAATCCACATCTAAATCCGAAACCTAACGCTATAGAAGTCTCTGGCTCATACTCTAATGCTGCATCATTTAACTTTAGTTTTTCAAGTGCCAACTTTAAATTATCATATTCACTTCCATCTAAAGGATACAATCCACAGTATACCATTGAATTAGCCTTTTTGTATCCTGGTAATGGCTCCTTTGCTTTGTTTGATGTTTTTGTAATTGTATCTCCTACATGTACATCAGATACATTTTTCACACTAGCTGCTATATAACCAACTTCTCCAGCTTCTAATGAATCTGTTGGTATATATCTACCTGCGCCAAAATATCCTACTTCTGTTACAGTAAATTTTTTACCAGTTGCCATAAATAAAATTTCGTCACCATCAGTAACTTTTCCATTTTTCACTCTAACATAACTTACAGCACCTTTATAATTATCATAAAATGAATCAAAGATTAAGCATTGTAGTGGAGCTTCTACATCTCCATTTGGTGCTGGTATATCTGTAACTATTCTTTCTAAAACTTCTTTAACATTTAGTCCTGTTTTTGCAGAAATACATGGAGCATCTTCTGCTGGTATACCTATAATATCTTCAATCTCTTTTTTAACTTCATCTGGTCTTGCATTAGGTAAATCAATTTTGTTTATTACAGGTATTATTTCTAAATTATTATCTAAAGCTAGATATACATTTGCCAATGTTTGTGCTTCTATGCCCTGACTACTATCAACTACTAAAATTGCTCCTTCACATGCTGCTAAACTTCTTGACACTTCATAATTAAAATCAACATGCCCTGGTGTGTCTATTAAATTAAATATATATTCTTTTCCATCATCTGCTTTATATTTCATTCTAACAGCTTGAGCTTTAATTGTAATACCTCTTTCTCTTTCTATTTCCATATTATCAAGTACTTGAGATTCCATCTCTCTTTCTGATAAAGCTCCTGTCATTTCAATCATTCTATCTGCTAAAGTAGATTTACCATGATCTATATGTGCTATTATACTAAAATTTCTAATATTATCCTGTTTTTTATCCATATTCTCCTCCATAAATCAAAATATATTTTAACACATGAATAATTTAAAAACAAGAATCTGACATACTTATTAGTATTTTATAATGATAATTATTCAAATTATAATGATTCTTTATTTATCACAAATATAGGATAAATAGAGAGTTTATATGAAAGAAAAAGAAATAAACAAAAATAAATCTAATGATAAAAAAGTATTTGCAATTGCTATATTATTAGTTATAATATTTATACTTATAGGAAACTTGGGAAATAATGCTGAAAAGAATCAAATACATATTTCTCAAAGATATGAACCTTGCAGTAAATGTAAACCATAAAACATTAAATATACTAGTATAATAGTATAAAATAATACAAAAAAATTTTTGTATATTTAAGATAATAGTTAACATGTAAAAGTTCCCATCCATTAAAACACAACTAGTTGATAAAAATTCTTACATTTTATAATATAACTATAAACAGTAATTTATAAGGAGGATTAAAATTATGAATTTCGAAAAATTAAAAGAAAAAATAAAAAATTTAAATTGTGAATCTAAAGAAGAATTAAAAAGCTTTGAAGAAAATCTAGATATAACATTAGATAATTTTAATGAATTAGTTGAAGATATATTTAGTGATAAAATTAAAGAATTGGACTTAAACAAAGTTCCTTATATTATTGATCAACTATATCAATCTAATGATAAATTAAAATTTATGCTATGTTGCATATTAATTGAATCAACCTGCTTTGATATACCATTTATAACAAATTTAGAAAATTACCCTTTATTTAGAGCAAAATATGAAACTTTAAAAAATACTTTAGTTACTGTTTATGAAACAGTTGATAATGGCATCTCTAATTGTATGGCTTTAATAATTTTAAATAATGATCCAAAATTTGAATTATTAATAAAAGAAGAAAAAGATAGATTAATTAATGCCACTAATCGCAAATTAAAAGACATCATTCAATATTTAAAAAATTCAAAAAACATTAATAGTAATGTTTATGGAGATTTAGAAGTTATTATTGATTTAGCAAGTTATATGAATAATAAAAAAATTACACAACAAATAGAAGAACTTACATCATTACCTTTAGATTTTGCTTGTCATTTATTTATAGCTAAATATAAGTTAATTAATAAAATACCTATCAAAATAGAAGAAATAGATAAATTACTAAAAGATAAAAAAGAAATAGATAGAGTAGTTTCTATCTTTGAAAGCAATAATGCTCTTAACCTATTACCTTTAAGTCAAATAACTCAAGAAGAAATCGCTAAATCCGCAATGATTAATTGGTTAAAATATCCAACAGAATTAGGAAAAGAACCTGATGATATTGGCTTATTAGGGACTTTAGATTTAAATGATGAAATTGTTTATGTTTATAAATTTAAAAGTCATATTTTTAAAGACAAGGGTTATATGGTTGGAATATCTGGTGGTTATGAAAAAGATAAAATTACTTCTATTTCAACTGGATTAACTTTTTCACAATTTGAAAAATTAGAAAATGATTTTATGAAACAAGCAAAAAAATTAGTTGAATTTATTAAAGATTATTGGAAAAATGCGGCAGTTAAATGATAATTATTTTTATAGTATATTATTCAATTAATTTAAAAAAATTGGATATATAATTGTATGCTTAATAAGTTCTATTACTTATAGATTAGTACGAAATAAATATTTTAATTCTTCTCATTTTATATTTTCTAGAATTAGTGAATAGTATAAATGTGCTATCTAAGCATATTTAAAAACTATTCACTATTAATATAAAATATTGATATTGTTTATTAATTTTTAAGTATATAGTATGTAGATTATTGTTTAAATACAAATTTCTACCTCTTACTATATCTATAAATTATACTCATATACATTCTCATATAGAGTTTGATTAGGTAACTTAAATTCTCTTTTTTTAATAAATTTGCCACCCATTTTTTTATAGAAACCATTTGATTTATTTTCTTCTAAACAACCTACAATCATTTTTTTATATCCTGCTTTTCTTGCTTCATTAAATGCTTTTTGTATTAATTCTTCTCCAATTCCATTTTTTTGATATTCTTTTAATACATAAAGTGACTGTAATTCTAAATATTCTTTATACTCATCATTTTTAATTTTAGATAACTTTAAAAAAGCTATTATTTTGTTGTCTTTTTTTATTATGTATTGCATATTTGATCTTTCATCAAAATTATTTATAGCATCGATATATCTCTTTTCTTCCGTTTTTTTTAAATTATCAAGGAATTCATCATTTACAATACCTCTATATGTTTCATTCCATGTTTTTGTTATAAATTCTGCAATTGCCTTGCAGTCTTCTTTTCGGCTCTTTTCAATGTTCCATTTCATCTTTTACATTATTCCTTTCTTTTCTTATTTCTTTACATTTATTTTACTATTGTCATTTTAGTTTTAGGTACAATATATAATATCTTCTAATTTATTTTCTTAAACATAATTGCAACTAATAATAACCTATATATATGCTCTCTTTGTTTTGATATAAAATATTCTAAAAACTAGTTTGTATATTTATTATTTTTCATATACCATAATACTTTACATTCTAATTATTTATATTAAATATTTTAATTCTTCTCGTTTTATATTTTCTAGAATTAGTGAATAATGAAGATTGAATAATTAATAGTGAATAGTACAAATGTGCTATCTAAGCATATTTAAAAACTATTCACTATTAACCATTCACTATTCATTTTTCACTGTGACTTGTCAAAGTCGCACATTTGGAGCGAATCACATACAAGTTACGAACTTTGTTCTCTTTCTAAATTATAAATTTATTATACATAATTTACTATAAGAATCCAACATAAAAATTGTATTTTTTACAAATTGTTATACTGGAGAAATTAATCAATATAATTCAAATAGTGATTTTAGAGTATATATTTTATTAGAAGTCAAAATCTAAATATGCATATTTTTTAGTTTTAAATTTTAAATAATTATCTATTTTTTCTTTAGCAAAATCAGAAATGTCGTTTACTCTTTTATAAGAATTAGCATATTCTACTAATGGAACTATATATCTTCTTTTAGCAGTTATACTAACGCAATATTTATCAAAAACAGGAGAATCGCTTTCTGCTATTTTTGTTGAGTTTCTAAATAATTTGAAACATTTTGAAATTTTTTCGTTAGTACAATTTTCTATTTTATCTATTACTTCTTTTTCAGATAAAGTATATAAATCCTTTTTAGTTAAAAGATTTCTTTCAGACATTTTCTTTACAGTATCTGCTAAAAATTGCATTGCCAATTTATCTTCATTTGATACCCATAATGGCCATAATTGACTTGCTCCATCAATAAATTCTTCTGCTATGTTTTTCTCTTTAAACCCTAATTCTCTTATACCGTCCTCATTTATTTGTATTTCAATATTAGAGTAAATTTCCTTGATTTTTTCTACATCCCAAACCACCTTAAAATATAGACCATTAGCTAAAGTATATTCTAATCTATCTGCTGATAATTTTGGGGTATCGTTATCTGCTATTGGATATATATGATAATCATCTACTTCATTTACTTTTATATTATCTCTTTCTAGCAATTCCATTATTTCCTTTGAATTTTTTATCATATATGTTGTTAACTCTTCAGTAGATTCCTGTGTTTCATGGTCTCCATTCATAAAATCAATACAATGTTTAAATACAGGGGTACTAATATCATGAAAAAGTCCAGCAATTGTTTGCTTTTTATCTTTTGTAAAGTTACAAATTATTAAAGCAACTCCTATACTATGGTCTAAATTTGAATAAAAAAACTTATTATTAAATATTTTAGTATAGTCTGTTCCACAGCCACAACCAATTTTTCCTATTCTTTGCATTGCAGGTGTATTTATATAGTCATATAAAAAATCTGGTATTTCATCTGATAACACTTTAAAATATTCTTTTATTGTTTCATTTAAATTTTCAAAATATTCATTCATTAATTTTTCTCCATTTCTAGTTTAATTTAAAAAGTAGTCTCAAAAATTTCAGCAGGTTTCATATCTCCACAATCACAAATAGATTGAAAAGCCATTTTATGTGCAACTACAATTATTGTATCATATTTTTCTTTATATTTATCAATAACAGACATAACTCTATTCTTTAATTGTTCTTTTGTTTCCCATTTTCTTTTTTCATTAGTTGGATAAACTCCATTATTTTCAATATAATCTTTATAGTATTCTTTCATTTCATTACTATTTTTGTATTGATATGTAAGGTCTGGTTGCCATTCTCTAATATCTGGTTCGACCACAATTTCAAGTCCCGTTTCTTTGGATATTATACTAGCTGTTTGCAATGCTCTTGTATATGGTGATGTTACAATAATTTGTGCATTTTTTAATCTAGTATCTTTTGATGTTTCTATAACATCTTTTATTCTATCTTCTTTCAATGGTGCAAAATCATGTCCTTGTCCTATAAATCCGTGTGT
Organism: uncultured Clostridia bacterium; assembly: GCA_944386645.1. Classification (GTDB taxonomy): domain Bacteria; phylum Bacillota; class Clostridia; order TANB77; family CAG-508; genus CAMCHB01. The sequence continues at coordinate 54,390 of CALXBW010000011.1, forward strand.
ATCCCCATATGTATAATCTGGTTTACCATGTCTAATTAAATAAAATGTTGCCATATTCATTCCTCCTATTAATATAATAAAAATATATATTTTTTTACATTTTATTATACTTATACATTTTTATCAATGCTTTTTATAGATTTCAATCTGTTACTGGTACTGTTTCTATTACTTTTTCTACTAAATTACTTGAGACTTTTCCTTCAGCACTTATATTTAAT